>CADBHR010000001.1 GCA_902794475.1 uncultured Methanobrevibacter sp.
TTAAAGAGGGAGCATTTGAAAAGTATTCCCAATCCCATTTATGCAATTCATCCACGACCTTGAAGAGGTCATGGTATTCTTGCATCATTTGATAAATATTTTTGTTTTTAAATTATATAAAATGATTTTTCTAAATACCCTACTGCTCATCTCAAAGTTATTGAAACTTGAATAACTCAGTTATTTAAAAAAAATCAGATTAAAAAATAAATAGAGATTGATTGAGAAATTATTTTCTAAATTCTGCATTAACTTCTCTCAACATTTTAATACATTTTTCAAACACTTCTTCATTGTTGGTGTTATACCTGTAATAACCTATTCTGTCATGCCTATATAATGATTTAGGTACGCTTAGGTAATCTTTATAGATTTTTTTAAGATGATGATGAACATCATTCGGACAGGGATACATTTTTCCTGCAAATTCAATTTCACCAAGAGGAAACATTTTATCTGCTTCATAAACATCCAAATCATATATTTCATCAGGACCGCATGGACCGTCACAACCCGGAAGTAAATATTCAGTGGGTTCATAAGTGAGGTTTAAATCTTCATAATAGGTATCCAAACAGAATTGCGTGTTGAAAAATCTTTTTTTATGATTGAAATATTTAGTTTTACTTTCTAAAAAAACATCATCCAATGTATCCAAATCAAATTCTTTTATATAATCGTATGGAAAGACATCAACATTGCCAAGTACAGGTTTATTTTTGCCGCTTTTGTCAACTTTATGGCGAACATATACCTGAATAAACTTTCCAACCCCCTTCATTCTTAAATGAGGCCTGTATCCCACTTCCACAATTTCAGCCAATCCATGTTTTTTGACTTCACGAGTGATGATTTTGTCTAATTTTAGGTAATCCTCTCTTAGCATACCTATATCCACATCATCATCCCACGGAACAAAATTTCCATGACGAGCAGCGCCCAATAGATTGCCATAATCCAACCACCACGGCAGGTCATGCTCATCGCACACATGGCCCACAAATTCCAATACCTCCGCCGAGGTAGTTTGGAGATATTTGATTAAAGGTCTTCGATTGTTGAGCTCATAATCAACAAACAATGTTTTGCATAAAAAATTGGAAGAATCAATATACTCTTCAGTATACTTTTTATATGAATTCATTTCATCCCTAAAATCTTTAAATTGATCTTTTAAGGAAGGATTATCATTATTCATTTAAACACCCCTATTTTACTTCCCTTATTCGTTGAATGCATTGTCCGAATACTTCATCATTGTCGGCATTATATCTGTAGCTGTCAACTGTATCATGCCTTGGAATTATGCGAGGAATATTTAAATAATCCCCATATACCTTTTTAAGATAATATCCGGAATCTTTAGGGGAATTGAATTGAACTTCACTAAAACTGATCTCATTTAATGGGAAAACTTTATCTGATTTCAAAACAAAGAATTTATAATAGTCATTTTTCCCACAGGCCCCATCAATACCTGGAATAATATAATCACCAGAGTCTAATGAAAGGTGTAACTCCTCATAATACTTTTCAAAATCATTTTCTATATTTAAGCTCTTTTTACACTTGTTATATTTTTTTGATGTTGATTTTTTGGAATACTTGGTTAAATAATCATAAGGATAAACATTCAAACAGGAAATGTCTCCGCCATTCTCATTTTTAACAAGAATTTTAATAAAAGAGTTAGGTTCTTTTTCAACTTTCAAAATGTCATCCAAATCCATTTTTTCAATTTCGCCGGAAATAATGTCTTTAAATTTATTATAATTAGCTCTCATCATTCCAATGTCAGTATCATCATCCCATGGTACAAAACTTTCATGGCGAACGGCACCTAAAAGACTGCCGTAATCCAACCAGAACTCCAAATCATTTTCCCTGCAGATCTTGGAGATTAGAATCAACAGCTCTTTTGATAATGTTTGAACATAACCCAAAACGTTTCGAGGTTCATTCAATTCATGGTCAACATAGACATTCTTCAACAAATAGGTAGTTGAATCCATATGGTCATTGGTTTGATTTTTAAATTCTTCAAACTCTTTTTTTAGTTGTTTGAATTCCTTTTCAATTTTAGCGACATCCTCAATATCTCCTGCAATATATTTTTCATACTGATTTTTGTAAAAATTATAGCTATTGCTTCTGCTTAAAATCATATTTTCAATTTTTTTCTTAAAAGACATTATTTTCCCCATTTAATTAACTATACCCAGGAATTATATGCTCAAATAACCTTCCAAATACAATGAAATATTTTTTTTAGGAGTCATTATTTTTTAAACTGATTTTTCTTCCTTCTTGTCGACCATATCTTTCATAATGCAATAAAGGATTCATCCCATGCTCCCTAACATCAGGATGACACTCATAATACTCATCAGTGCTGAAATCAGGACCCGGATTATAACCTTTGGTATAACCAATATTCAAATAATGATAAACAGAATCATCAAAACCGCTTAAATCATAATTACTCTCATACCAATCCTTATCAAAATAAGGAGACTCTAAAATCATGTTATAATCATTTTGATGACGCCTATTAGAAAAATGAATTTTTCGCTTTTCTTTTCTTCCTCTTAACTCATAATGAACCAAAGGATTATCCAATACCTTTTTAACATCACGATTACGGTCAAAATACTCCTGAGTGCTAAAATCAGGACCAGGATTATACCTCTTAATATATCCGACATGCAAATAATGATCAACAGAATCTACACCTTCAGCAATATCATAGGTATGTTCATACCACTCCCTATCAAAATACGGGGAATTCAAGATCAAATCATAATCCCTTTCATCTCTCTGTTCAAGTGAAATCGGTCGATTCTCATTTCTGCCATATTTTTCATAGTGAAACAAAGGATTCATTCCATGCTTCTCTACATCCCTATTGCTCTCAAAATACTCATTGGTACTGAAATCAGGACCTGGATTATAACCTTTGGTATAACCGATATTCAAATAATGATAAACAGAATCATCAAAACCGCTTAAATCATAATTACTCTCATACCAATCCTTATCAAAATAAGGAGAATTCAAAATTAAATCATAATCCTCTTTATGTCGCTTATCCGAAAAATGAGTTTCTCGCTTTTCTTTTTTTCCGATTAATTCATAATGAACCAAAGGATTATCCAACACTTTCTTAACATCACGATTACAGTCAAAATACTCCTGAGTGCTGAAATCAGGACCCGGATTATACCTCTTAATATATCCGACATGCAAATAATGATCAACAGAATCTACATCATCATCAATATCATAGGTCCTATCATACCACTCCCTATCAAAATAAGAAGAATTCAAAATCAGACCATAATCCCTTTCATTTTTCTGCTCAATAGAGATATACCGGTTTTCATTTCTGCCATATCTTTCATAATGCAATAAAGGATTCATTCCATGCTTTTTAACATCCTTATTGCACTCATAATACTCTTCAGTGCTGAAATCAGGACTAGGATCATAATTTTTTTCATATCCAATTAAAAGATAATGAATCACCGAATCGGTATTGTCCTCAAAATCATAGGTATCCCTATACCACTGGTCATTAAAGTAATCGGAATTTAAAATTTTGAAATAACCATTGATTTTAGGAAAAACCCTCTGAAAATTAACATCATTTACGAAATGATAAAATTTATTTGATTTCAGCCTAAATAAATCATTTAAAATAAATTTTATTTGATTGAAAACAGGTTCATCCACAATTGGAAAAACTCTACCATAATCCCTTAATTCTTTAACACGTTCCTTTAATGTAAAAATATAGTCATAATTCATCAAGTTTTCCAATTTATTCCAATTATCCTTAACAATTGCAATTTTTATAGCATCATCTTTTAATACAGTGGAATCAAAATCACAATCGTCACAGATAAAAATATGGTTAGAAAAATCGCTATTTTTTCTAAAAGAAAGTCTAAGCTTAAATTTCTTAATTAAAATTACAATTAGATTATCTGTTGATTTTTCAATTGACTCATAGTCCTTTAACATTTGAGAATCAGCAAAATTATTATTAATCAAATCTTTTTCTTTTGTAAAATATGAAATATCAAATGTTTTATAGATAGTTTTAAAGTCATATTCCATTAAATCACAAGTTAACAAGTAATGCTCAATATCATTCTCATCAATATGTTTTTTTAAAGTATTTTTCATACTAATTACATTTAATAAATTATCTTTAATTGATATAAAATCACCACAATTGCATTATATCTAATTACTTCAATTATTATAATATATAATCATCATTATATTTAAATAATAAATTATTTTCATGTTTCCGAAAAAGACTATTTCGGTATATTCTCGGTAATTTTAATTGATTGCTTGTTTTTTGAAGGAAATTATATTAAGAACAAAAATTAAAATAATATATGAAATATTTCTTTAAATTTGTGTGATTTTAGATGGCAACTATTAATAAAAAATTTTATAATAATGAAACTGAGTACAGTGACGGTTCAATTGAGGATGAAATACTAAATATGGTTAAAAGTACTGACGATTTGGAAGGAATTCTGATTAATGATTCACGCTGGCCTGTATTTTATCATTTATCTTATTTAAGGGAAAACTTATTAAATTGGTATCCTTTTAAAGAAGATAGCAATCTTTTAGAAATTGGTGCTGGTTGTGGAGCATTGACCGGACTGTTCTGCAATAAGGTTTCAAAAGTTACAGCCGTTGAACTAACTGATAGAAGATCACAAATAATATATAATAGGCATAAAAATTATTCAAATCTTGAAATTTTCCCAGGTAATCTCAATAATATGGAATTTGAGGAAAAATTCGATTATATCATTTTATGCGGCGTCCTCGAATATGCCACTCGATTTACACCAACAGATAAACCTCATGTTGATTTTTTAAAAAAAATAAAGAGCATGTTGAGTGAAAATGGAGTGATTTTAGTTGCTATTGAAAATAGAATCGGATTAAAATATTTTTCAGGATCCAAAGAAGACCATGTGGGAAAAGGTTTTGTGGGAATTGATAATTATCCGAACAATGATGATGTCAAAACTTTCTCTCGATTCGAAATAGAAGAAGTTATTAAGGAAGCAGGCTTTAATAATTATAAATTCTTTTATCCATATCCTGATTATAAATTTCCAACTATTATTCACACTGACGATTTAATTGAAGAGATTCCTGTTTTGACAAATGCTCCAAATCATGATTATCAAAAAATTAAACTATTTAATGAGGGAAACCTGAATTTAACATTATCAAAAGACAATATTTCTAAATATTTTGCTAATTCATTTTTAGTTGAACTTAGAAACAGTAATGATACTCAACAATCAGAAACTGTTAAATATTCTAAATTAAGTGCTCGTAGAGAAAAGGAATTTAGAATTGGAACACAAATCTATCAAAAAGATGATGAAATTCTTGTATCCAAATTTCCATTGAATTCCACTTCCGAAAAACATGTTGAAAAGATGCACAATTACTCAAAAAATGATTTTGGTAAAATAAAATGTTTAAATAGTGTTTTGGAAAATAAGAATTTAGTTTATCATTATCTTGATGAATTAAATTTATCCAATATCTTAACGGATTTATTGCTTAAAGATTCAACCAAAAAACAGGCTATTGATGAATTAAAAAACATTTATGACTCTATTGAATTCAATTCTTCTAAAAAGGATAATTATCACACCCCTGAATTTTCAAAGGTATTTGGAGATGAACAAATTGATGAAGCTATGCATTGTCATGAAATATCCAATTTAGATTTCATTTTTAATAATTTATTTTATGTAAATGATGAAATCATAGCTATTGATTATGAGTGGTGTTTTGATTTTCCAATTCCTATTGAGTACATATTCTGGAGATCGCTAAATTTTGAATATTACCATAATGATATTTTTAAGAAACTTTTAACAATTGAAGAAATTTTTGACGATTTAAAATTAAATAAAGAATGGATTCCTACATTTAAAAAATGGGAAAATCATTTTATGAAGTATGTAGGAGGACCAGTTCTTCCAAAACAAAAGATTGTAACTGGAGAACAAATTCTTCATGATTTAAAACATTACAAAAAATTGGCTAAAGATAAAGAAAAAGAGATAAAAAAACTAAAAAAACAGAATAAAAAACTTAAAAAAAGTAATTCAAAATTAGAAGATAAGTTAAAAATAATGGAAGAGTCAACTTCTTGGAAGATTACTTCCCCATTACGTAATGTAATGAAAAAATAATAAGATTATTTTACTGAATGAACTAATAAAATATTTTAATCTATTAAAAATAATTAACTATTTATATCAGTGATTTTTATGACAAATAAACGATTTGAATTAACTGAAGAAATGATTTCATCTATTGATTATAGCATGAACAAACTAGTTGATAAAAATATTAAATTAAACTTTAATGAGATTTCTTCATTCGAGTTTCCTTTAGATGAACCTTTCGGATTACAGGTATCCTACAACGATACAATTTATTGTTTAATAATTAAATTTTCATCAAAAAACAAAAATTTGATATGTACAGGCCCAGGTGCTTATGAAAGAGACATAATAAAGGATGGAGAACTACTAACACCTCCATTTTTCAGCAGATGGAGTTGGTATAAATTTTTCAAAGAATCATACATTGCATATGCAGACCCTATGTTCTTTTATGGAGAAAAAATTAAGATTGCATGGCTTATCGGTACTAAAGAACATTGGTTTTTACAAGATTTATCTAAAATCATTGAAGAGTTATGTAAAAATCAAGAGATAAAACACAACAACATACTATTTTACGGATCATCTGGAGGAGGATATACCTCAGTTGTCCTAGGAACACTGATAAAAAATTCACAAGTCTTAATTAACAATTCTCAGTTATTTGTAATGAATTATTGGGAAAGCATGGTAAATCCTGTATTTGACCTATTATACGAATCATTTGTAGGAATGACTAAAGATGAGATAATTGAAACAATCAAACATAGATTGGACGTGATAGAATTATTCAAAAAAGAAAATTACGCTCCATTTATAACATATTATGTGAATGTAGAATCTGAATGGGACATCAAACTTCATGGAATGCCGTTTTTAAAAGAAATTTACAAATTGAAGCAATTTAATGGACTTGATGTAGTTTATTATCGTGAAATTAAAAATGTTCCGCATGAACCTATGAATTCTAAAAAAACCATCAGAGTGATTAGAGAATACTGTAAGAATTATTTATATAACTCTAAAGAGGATATGAAATCAAAAGAAAATCAAAATATATACATTGAAGGCAAATATATTCCAAAACTTCAAAAACAAAACAAAAGACTCAAAAAGAAAAATAAAAAATTGAAAAAAGAAAATAAAAAGTTATTAAATTCAACAAGCTGGAAAATAACTTCCCCTTTAAGAAAAATCAAAAAAATATTTAAATAGAACCTCTAAAAAAAATGAAGATAAACTAATGGGAGTAATTTAAGTAAAACTACTTCCACTAACTTTCTTTAAATAAGGAATCTTACTCATTGTCAAAATTATTAACCATGAAACAACTAAAGTCACAATCAAAAGTATTGTATAAAAAATTGATGGTGGCAAATAATTTTTAAAAATTAAATGAGCAAAAGCATCCTTAACAATCATATGGCATAAATAAATTCCATAGCTGCAAAAACTAATTGAAAAAATTATTTTACTAGCTTTACCCTGAACAATTTTATTAAAATACTTATTGAGTTTTCCTTTTGACTCAGAAAAATACCTGAAAAATAAAAATACTGAAATAACTAAACTTACATTTAAAAAACTAAATGGGGATACTGGAGTATAATTATTTAAACTAATTGAATTAATTGCATTAAAATAAACTTCAAGCAAGTATAATAATATTGAAAGAACAAAAAATATAATTACTAACTTATTCTCATTAATTTTCAATGATTTTAGAACTCTATTGTTTGTAAAATCATATGATTTTAAATAAAATCCAAAAATTGCAAAAATTATAAAATACACATAATTATAAGGTCTAGATAATGATGGAATTAAGTTAAAATGGAAAAAAACTAAAAATAAAATAGAAGCAATCAAACCTAATTTTAAAAAAATTTTATTAAATTCTGTTAGTTTATTTAAAATAAATATTAAAATATAAATTATCAAAATCATATGTACAAACCAAAAAGCAGCAGCACTTCCAGTTGGATTAAACGAAATGGTTTGTAAAATAAATTGATATGGGTTACTATAATGCCAAAAAGTAATTTCAACGATTAAAAATATTAAAATCCAAAAGATATAAGGAATAAGAACTCTGTTGAATCTCTTTTTAATAAAATCTTTAATCGAATCCTTTTTTGTTATTAATAATGCACCACTAACTACAATAAATAAATCCACACTCAAACTTCTTAATGAATTTAACAATAAAGAATAATACCATAATTTAGTATTGAAAATATCTACATTTACAACTAATCCACCAAAGCAATGACACGCCACTACACCAAAAATTGCAAATGCACGAATTAAATCGAAATAAATGATCCTTTTAGATTGAAACTCTAATACCATAATATCCGTCCACATACATTTAGATTAAAATATTTCATTACATTCCTTCCAATACAGTAAATAACCAATAATTAAAAATTTCTCTCATATAACTTAGTTGCTCCCTTTTGATAGATTTTAGTGTAATTTTCATGTTTCCATTTAGCACTAGTGATAATATAATCATACTTAGTTTGATTAAACTCTTTTAAATCAAAACCTAAAAATACCCAGTTTTCCGCATTAGACCCCGAAATGTTCACTAAATCAACATCTTTATTGAAATACCATTCATAAGGCCTTATTCCGCCTGATGCTCCAATTTCTTTATCCATATAATTATCATCATAGTTAATTAAATAATTAGCAACCGAATCTATTTGTAAAGCTGAATCATCAAACTCTACTGTACTGGTAAAATTAAAGATCATGAATAACATCAGAATTATGAAAATTATGGTTAAAAACCTTGATATGAAATGGTTATTATCAACTTCAAACTTATTTTCACTTAAATTAGGATTATCAAAACCATTTTCAAGGAATTTCAAAACATGTTTCAAAGAATAAATAACAAAATATACAAATGCCGGAAATGTTGGTAAAATATATCTAATGGCTTTTACATCCATTAAAGAAAATACAATTAAATAAAATGCAAACAGACAAAAACAAGTTAATGATATGCCTATATTATCAATATTTCCATAATATCTCTTTGCTAAATGCATCAAAATTATGCAAATAGTCCAAATTGAAAATAAAGTTATCAAATAATTAGTTTTTAATCCAATAAATGAAATACAACATAAAACGAAAATTAATAAACAGAGAAACTTATGTTCAAAAACTTTTCCAAAAAAGCATTTAATAGTATTAGCGGATTTTTTCACTTTTAATAAGAATCCGGATATCAAAATTAGGAGTATTAGATATGCCATAGGAGAAGGACTGGTAAACTTTGGAATCAGCCCGCTGAATGTTATTTTATTACAATATAAAAAATGGAGGTAATGTGTTATATAAAAAAGTTTATCTTCTATATAATTAACTTGACCAGCAGGATTATTTGAAGTGAAATGATTAAAAGATCCTGAAGCCATTCCAAAATAAGTCAAATCTGAACCCATGGACAATAGAACATGGAAAACATACAGTAACAATGATAACGAAATGATTCCAGAGATACAAATCCATTTAAATTCATTACCTTTAATAAAATCTAATGATTTTTTAATAAATAATCCTCTGTCATATATCATATTCTTAACTAATTCAATTATATCATGATTTTTAAATACATATAAAGCAATTATAACTACTATATATGCATTTGTATATCTGGTGAAAAATGACAATATAGCTGAAATTCCAGCTAAAACATAAAATCTATTATCCTTATCTATGGCAAATATGAAAATTAAAGTCCATATTATCATAGAAACAGCAGGAACGTCCAGCAATCCACATGCAAAATACAACAAAGTTAATGAAAAACTGGAATATAAAAGTGCACCTGTGAAACTTAATAAAGGTGAAAACCTAATTTTAAGAAGGACATACATTCCTAAAATTCCTAAAATTCCAAAAAATCCCGTTACAATAAATATTGAAAGAACATCAACAAAGCCCAATCTAAATAAAATCGAAGTTAAAAAACAAATCACGGGCGAATTCGCCAAATATATGGGAGTAGAAATATTATTAACATTTAAACCTGCAAAATCTAATGCAGCTGCTAAATAAACATAAAGATCAGAACTGAAAGCACCTCTTGTTTGATGATATCTAATCATCATTATAGTAATTAACAGACTAATCACAAGCAATATTAACAGATAATATTTGTCTTCCTCATACAAATTTATTTTATTAAAGAAACTTGAAATACCCATTTTAATCATCACACATCCCACAAAGGAGTCTTGTATCCTAATTTTTCAGCCAATTCAGGTTCCCATTGATTTTTTGAAAACATCAAATCAAATTTGTCTTTGTTCTCTTTAAGTTTCTTTGTTGACTGTTGAAATTTATGATACACTTTGGCATCGGAAGTTTGATATATTCTTAATCCTAAAATATGGCGAACAAAGTTTGAAAATATCCTGTCTGAACGAAAGTGCCTGCCTAATTCAGAGTCAAGACCTAAACTTTTATCATATATTTCACGTTTAATGTAAGTGCAGAAGAATGGGGCAAAATTCAACTCCAAAATCTCTCCATCATGATACAGAGGAACGTTAATAATATTTTTATGTGTTCTGGATGGAGTCACATCACATTCATAATTGAAATTAGCGTAAGGAACATTATATTTAATTCTAGGATCGCTGTTAAATAAGATTTCCTGAGGAACAATAAGCCCGCAATCATCAATATCATAAGCGTAAAACTGCATCGCTTCCAATGCCCCTTTTGTTAAAATAGCATCATTGTTTAAAAGCAGAATATCGGAATCATTATCCGCTATGGAAATTCCCTGTTCTACTGCATATGTGAAACCATAGTTTATATCATTTTGAATCAGCTTGATTTTATCCTGTGAAAACATGGTTTTTAGATATTCCCGAACTGCATCATTAGAATTATTATCTACAACAATTATATCTATTAAAGGAGAATTGAAGGATAAAATTGCGTCAATGCACTCTTTAAGGTCATCCAATAATTCATAGCTAGGGATGACTATACTGACCTTTTTATCCAGTTCATATTTTAATGAGAAATCTTTATTATTATCAATCAACTCATGAACTAATTCAATATTTTCCTCATCATCCGGACTTTTTAAATTTGTTTTTGATTGTAAAACAGGTATTGAATACATCTTATGATTTTTTGACATGTTTAAAATGAAATGCCAATCTTCCAAAGACTGTAAAGATTCCTCAAATTGAATCTCATCCACTAAAGATTTTTTATGGGCAAACGCACTTAATGAAATATAATTTTTATTGAACAATAATGATTTGCTGTATACACCGAATTTTATTGCTGAAACTTTATTCCAGTCAGAATCATAAATTAATTGACCTGAATATATCACATCAGCATCAGATACTTCGAAAAATGCTCCCATCATTGTTTTTAAGTATTCCTCACACCATTCATTGCCGATATCTATATAAAAAATGTATTCCCCATTTGCCTTATCCAGTGCCAGATTTCTGCAATAGGAGAAACCCTTTCGTTCATCATTCCTAATTATTTGAACATTGGATTGTGTGATTGAATTCAATTCGGATGCAGTCTCATCTTCACTAGCATCATCGACTATAATCAGTTCATAGTTAGTGTAAGTTTGATTGAAAACACTCTGAAGAGTATCAGAAAGTTCAGATTCATTATTAAAAACCGGAAGTATGATGGAAACCAACGGTCGATAATTTTCAACATTTCCCTCCAGATATTTTGCTAAATGATCCATAAATGCAAAGCATCGTTTATCTTCATTTGAAAAAGGATATTCAATTACTGGTGAAACGTAAAACTTTGATAGAATACCTTCAAAATCAAAAAAGAGATAATCCTTTTCATATTTATTAAATAATCTGTCCTTGGCTTTTTTAAGTTTCTTATTACGTTTTTTTAGAGAAACCAATTTAGACTGTTTCTTCTTCAAGTCCTCTTCCAAAGAATCAATCTTAGCCTGTTTCTTCTTCAAATCCTCTTCCAAAGAATCAATTTTAACTTGCTTTTTCTCCAAATCCTTTTCGGATTTCTTTAATTTTTCATAGCTCTCTTTATAGAACTGATAGCTATTGCTTCTCTCCAATAATTTTTCGTTAAGCCCCATAAAATACCTTCATATGGATTATTTTTATTATTTTATGTAATTAAAAATGTGTATTTTCTTTCATATACATATTATCATATTGAATAATGTTTTACTTAAAATTACGAATCCTTCTAAACGGCTTTGTCATTTTCCAGCTTTTTGAATTCATTAACTGCTTATTTTCCTTTAAAATATCATTATACTCTTGTTCTATTTGATTTTTCTCTTTTTCAAGTTTTTTATTTTCCTTTTTTAACTTTCTTTGATTTCTTTTAAGTTTTTTAATCTTATTGGTCAAATGATAATTCTTCATTAACAGATTAAATTCCTTGTAGGTTTCCGCTTCCATCACATTTTCATAAACCTTTTTATTATACTTCTCCAATATGCTCATTAAGTTTTCATGACCTGCAAAATCAGACAAATCAGACAGGTCTTTTTTATATTCCTCTAAAAATTGATTTTTGTAATCATCATGAATCTGATTAAACCTGAATAGTTCCAAACGCACTCTCCAGTTATATAAGTAATGTTTATATCTGTCAACTAGACCATATTTGATAAACACTGAAAAAATCCCTTCAAAAGCGGGAAAAATATTTAAGAAACGTTTGTCCTTAGATTCCTGAATGGAAGTTGAATGAATTCTGCGGACATATAATGTTTCATCATAAAAGCAAATCCTTTCAGATGCAAACAGCATGTCCCAGAAAAATAGATTATCGTGAAAGATGATGCCTTCGGCAAACTGCGCCCCACACTTTTTAATAAAATCCAGATTATACAGCTTTCCCCATGGAGTGGCGGATATTTCAAATATTAAATCGCCCAAATCATTATAGGAGAATACCTCATCACCTACCTCCTGATATACATTCTCCATTGTGAAATACTCTTCTTCAAAATATTTATCTGTATCAGAATCATAATCAATAGCTTTAAACAATAAAAAATCGACATCTTTTTGTCTTATTAACTCATAAGTTTTTTCTAAAGCATCGGAATATAAAATATCATCAGAATCTATAAACAACAAATATTTTCCGGTGGCTTTTTTTAATGCCACATTTCTAGCGGTGCCTCCGCCTTTATTTTCCTGGTGGAAAACCTTGATGCGACTATCCTTTTTTTCAAAATCCCGAAGAATTTCCAAGGAATTGTCTTTTGAGCCGTCATCAACACACAAGAACTCAAAATCATCAAAAGATTGATTTAATACACTGTCAATTGATTCTTTCAGGAATTCTTCACAGTTATATACGGGCATGATTACAGAAATTTCAACCATATTATCTCCAAAGTAAACAATTTATACAATTTGATTATTTTGATGAATAAACATTTAATTAAACTTATTTTATGAATATATCAAAGTTACAGGGTTATCTTATTTAATTTTTAATTATTATTAATCTGTTTTTTACTTTATTTAACTTTTTTTAAGCAATGGGCAAATCAATGAAAATATCTATTTTAACTTCCTGAGAGGGTTTGCAAAAGATGAAGCCACCTTAAAAGATTTTGAATTTTTTATTGACTTGATTTCTTTTTTTAATGACCTGTTTTTCTTTTTATATTTCTTAATTTGAGAATAAAGATATTCATTTTCTTTTTTAATCAATTCCAAATCCTTATGAGTAATGACCACTTCAGATTTATCATCATCAATCATAGGTATTGGAGATAAAAACTTATAGTAATTATCTATATGTTTTCGCCTTAAATGTTTCAAAACGATGTTTTCATCAAGCCTTAAAAGCATTTCCTGAATCAATGGCCTTAACTCATGCATATGTTCTTCATGACCATCCCTTCTCAAAATATTATAAATGTAAGCGAATGCCCTTAAATAGACCTGTTTTAAAACAAGCTCATCCTTGCAGCCATATTTCTCAACTATATCGAGATTATCCATCATTCTTCGGATAGGAATTGTGAAATCGTTTAAGGCATTTGATGAAGAATTCGGATTGGTTTCACGATAATTGTAATAAGGAACATGCCTATAAATTATCCTTTTAGCTGAAAATGCTGTTTCATAAAAGAAAGGATTGTCAACCCATCCTGCCCCTTTTTCTTCAATAAATCTGATATTATTCTCTTTTAAAAAGCTATTTTTATAAATTCCTGCCCATATTGAAGGATGCCCATTAATGATTAGAGGCTGTTCAAGCATCGTAAAGGCATCAGTGTTTTTTATGCTTTTTTTAGATTCATTAATTTTTTTTGCTTTTTCTCTATCAGGACTATCGTAGAAATGATAAAATGTTGATTTGACAATGTCTGCATCATATTGCCTGGCCAAATCATATAAATCAGCAAGCATGTTTTTTTCTATAAAATCATCTGATTCCACTATTGCTATGTATTCTCCGTTGGAATTATCCAAGCCGATGTTCATCTGATATCCGTAGCTTCTTTTATCTGAATTGAAGATGGTGATTCTTGAATCTTCAGCAGCTAACTGATTTAAAATCTCAAGGGTCTTATCATCTGATCCTGCATCTATACATAATATCTCAATATCTTCAAGAGTTTGGCCAATAACACTTTCCACACATTGCTTAATGTAATCCTGTGAGTTCAGTGAAGGAATTAATACAGATATAAACGGTTTATCATTATCCACTATAACAACCACCAAACACTATTTTAACTTTCTTTTGGCCGAACGTAATGATTTTGTTATTTTCCAACTATTTGAATTTAAGACCTGATTATTTTTCTCCTTGAGTTTCTTATTCTTCTCTTTTAGTTTTTTATTCTTATCCTTGAGCACCTTATTTTTCTCTTTGAGGTCATTAATATCGAATTTGCTTACCTGAATTATTATCTCCTTAGGATCATCCATTTGCTCAAGTAAAGTTAAAATCAGCTTGTTTCTTTCATCAATTGTTTCGCAAAAATCGTCGAAGAAGTCTTCCTGCCTCAATTCATCAATATTCTTTTTAAATTCAGTTAAGAATACATCTCTTAATTCTGGCTTTATTCTGAAAAGTCTAAAATAGGCAATGCGAACCCGGCGATTATACAATTCCTCTTTAAATTCCTCAAAAACACCATGTTTTCTAAAACATTGCCAAATTAATTTATAAATTTCAAATGTATCTAAAAAACGCATATCTCCCGCTTTTGTTGATGATGCAGAATGCCATCTTCTAATAAACAGGTGCTGGCGCAGGAAAGTGATTCTCTTGGCGCTGAAAAGCACATCCCAGAAAAATACGTTATCGTCAAAAATCAGACCCTCAGGAAACTTTGCGCCGCAATTTTCAATAAATTCCCTCCTATACATCTTACTCCAGGGAGTAACCGCTATTTTAAATAAGAATTTCTTAACATCTTTCCAGCTAAAGACACTATCTCCCACAACATCGGCCAGTTTATTCATGCTGTAGTTTTCTTTTTCTATGTACTCATTCGTATCCATGTAGTAATTGATGGCCTGAAAGAGAACAAAATCAACATCCTTTTCATCACCAACCCTTACAGTGTCTTCAAATGCATTTAGCTTTAAAATATCATCCGAATCCATTAAAAAAAGATATTCTCCTTTTGCAAGTTCCATACCTCTATTTGTTGCCACGGCATGTCCTGCATTTTCTTGAGATATGACAGTGAATCTGCTGTCCTTTTTAGCATATTCATTTAGAATTTCCAAAGAGTTATCGGTCGAACCGTCATTCACACAAATTATTTCGATATCATCTAAAGTCTGATTAACTATACTGTCCAAACATTCTTCCAAATAATCTTCAACATTGTACACCGGAACAACAACTGACACCTTAACCATAATCTACACCATAAAATAATAAATATCTTTTTTAAACGAAATAATCATTAGCTTGTAAGAATCTCATAACATTTTCTTAACTGATATTTTGAAAAGAAATCATCGCTACCAATCCAACTATTGTTAAATACCATTTTCGCATTTTTTCGAACAGTAAGGGTACCATGAGTATTTATATTGAAAATGAATTTTTTGACTTTGAACTCCATTAATTCCTTCTTAAATCTTAAATCATTGTTTAAGTATTTGACACAATTTGACTTGAAGTCCTCAAATGAATAAGCATAAATCACCATAAAATACTCTTCCAATACAATTTCATCAATTGCTTTGGTATCATATATATCAATTTGAAGAAAATCTTTAGTTATCTTTTTAAACAATTCCTCAGAACCGAATTTCAACAAAAGATTAAACTTGGCCGGAACAATAAACCTGACATAGTTAAAATCACTTTCATCAAACGATTTATTATCGATTCCCCAGACATCATTGAAAATCTCGATTATGTCTGAGTCCTGATTATTACCTTCCCATGTCAAAAACCTGAATAAATGAATCTTATAGAAATCTGAAGTGTCATCAAGCCCTGCGTCGGTTAAAATTTCACAAACATCCTTAAAATGTTGGATATACTGTTTTTTCTTATCATAAGTTCTGATTTTCTCATTCACTCCTCCGCCGACAGTGTGATTATATCCATATAATGTCAACGGAACTGTTCCTATTTCTGAAATATTTGCAAATACGTTAGCTAGAAATATTGGATCTTCACCGGCCCTGATATCTGGAAAATCAATATTGTGTGACTTTAAAAATTCCAGATTGAAAATTGCCTTAGTAAAACAATATGGAATTCCATAATCTTTTGGATGAATGACTCCATAACTATCAAAATAAGCATAATCCCCTATTCTATAATGAGGATTTCCTTTATCCTGGTAATTCTGGTCAAGCATTGTGAGGTTAGCAGAAACCATAACCAAATTTTTCTCGATGGCTAAATTGTACATCTTCTCCAAACATTCTTCGTCAAGAAAGACATCATCGGCATCCAAAAATCCGACAAACTCACCGGATGCATTTTTCAATCCATTGTTACGAGCAACAGCAGGACCCTGATTTTCTTGAGAAACAACCTTTAAAATATCATAAGAATCCTTAAGTTCATTTAAAACTTCTAATGAATTATCAGTGGAACCATCATTGACACATATAAGTTCAATATCTTTTAAGGTCTGCTTTGAAACGCTTTCAACTGTTTTTGCAAGAAATTCACCGGCATTATAAACAGGTACGATAATAGAAACTTTAGTCATTATTCCACCATAATCATTTGAAAACTCTTTTGATGCCCCTTAATGGCTTTGTCACTTTCCAGCTTGAAGAATTGATTACTGAATCATACTCTTTCTTGTAGCTTTTACCTTTTTTCTTTTTCTTAAGCTTTTCATTCTTTTCCTTGAGTTTTTCATTCTTCTTTTTGAGTTTATTGATTTCCTTCTGCTGTGATTCGATAGCATTAATAAAGAATTCATGTTCCATACTCAAATGCTCGAATTCCTTTGAAGGAACTTCAATTACATCCCCATCTTTCAAGGTGTCAAATGGAGATAAGAAAGAATAATATCTCCTAAGATCAGGAATGCTGAAATTTGACCTTACTGTAAACGGTTGCAATCTTTCCATCATCTCTACAATATAAGGTCTTATTTCAGGCAGATTCTCTTCATATCCATCTCTTGCTTGAATGTTATTCATATAAATGTTAACTCTCCAATAGACACTTCTTAAAACCTCTTCGGTTTTGCATTCCGGATACTTATCAAGAACATCCAAATTATCAAGCATTCGTCTGATAGGTAATGTAAAATCTGTTAATTTGTTTGAAGATGAATCCGGATTGGATTCCCTATAATAATAGTAACCTTCATCAGTGTAACGTATTGTTTTTGCCAAACATAGAGTCTCATGGAAAAACGGATTATCTACCCATCCTCCGCCGGGAGCTTCCATAAACTTAATGTCATTGATTGAAAGGAAATCCCTTTTGTAAATTGCAGACCATATGGAAGGATGCCCTGTTAATACATATCCGCAATCCTTAAGATTAAATGGTTTGTCATCAGGAATTTTCTGTTTGAATCTGTTTCTGTCCTTATAAATCTCTCCGGTATCCTCATTAACATAAATAAAGCTGGATTTGATTAAATCATATTCTCCATTATTGGACAGCTTATATAATTCCTCAAACATTTCAGGAGCAATATAATCATCAGTTTCAACAATTCCAATGTATTCTCCCTTAGCTTCAGCCATTCCCATATTCATTTGATGGCCGTAACTCTTCTCATCTGAGTGGAGCAGAGTAATCTTTGGATTCTTATCAGCATATTCCTTTAAAATATCCAGGGTTCCATCAGTTGACCCCGCATCAACAATAATTATCTCAATATCCTCTAAAGTTTGATTAACAACACTGTCCATACACTCTACAATGTAATCTTTAACATTCAGTGTAGGCATGATAATTGAAACTTTTGGTTTATCTAATGACATTTATCTCCCTCTCAACTTTCTTTTTAAGACTCTGATTGGAGAAGTAATCTTCCAACTTAATGAATTAGCATACATCTTTGTCAATTTCTTTTGTTGTTTTAAATCTTTTTTAAGATCTGAATTTTTATTCTTTAATTTTCTATTTTTCTTTTTTAATTTAAGATTTTTATCAACTAACTTTTCATATTTCATTCGCAAATCAAGATAATCGGTTTCCAGATACCTGCGAGTGAAATCATCAATATTATCGGCAGTTTGGAGAATGAATGATTTTCTCATCAAATCCTTGGATATCTTTTTATTTTCAAGCAAATTTAGTTTTAAAACCTTTTCTCTTGTTTCATTGAGCAATTTTTCAGTTGGACATTCATACACATGATGAATCCATTGGGAAGCAAGGAATACATTATAATCATCCAGATAATCCTCAAAGTAATGTCCATCCTCGCCGAATATGTCCATCACTATCTCATAAATGTTCCAGTCAATCGCATTATCCTTATACCTGAGATATAAGAATAATTCTTTTTTATATTCATAAGCCAGGTTGTCGAAACCTGCTTCATAAAATACGTCAAAAACCCCTTTGAATACCTTAAAGAAGTTTGTGATAAAATCATAATCGGAAAGTTTTTTATTGAATCCTCCGCCCACCTGATGGTTATATCCGTATAACCAGACCGGAATTCCATAAATCCTATCCACATTCACAAGAGCCCTGGCTAAAAATAGCGTATCCACACCTCTTTTATATGGTGGAAAGCGAATATTATTTTCATTTAAAAATTCTCTTTTAAAGATATTTTTATAAAAAGCAAAAGGAATCCCATATTGACTTGGAGAAAAGCTGGTTTCTTTATCACAGAATTTGTAAAGTTCACGCTTATAATGATGGGAATCTACAATCCTGTAATCATCTTCCACAAATTTAAGATTCCCTGCAACCATATCCGCATCGTTTTTAACTGCATATTTATACATCTTTTCCAATGCATCCTCATCGACATAAATATCGTCAGCATCCAAAAAGGCAATGTATTCTCCGGTGGCCTCTTCAATACATTTATTAAGGGCAGGTCCTGCACCTTTATTTTCCTGTGAAAACACCTTGATAAAATCATATTTTGAAGCGAATTCCTTTAATATGTTATAGGAATTATCAACTGAACCGTCATTAACACAAACAATTTCAATATCCTTTAATGTTTGATTGAAAATGCTTTCCATTGCATGTTCGATATAATCTTCCAAATTATAAACAGGCATTAAAACTGAAACTTTAACCATTAAATCTCCTCAAATCCTTATGCTATAAATTTATTATATTTATATTTTTTAATTCATATTATATAAAATTATGTTTATTTTATTAAAAAGATATTTTATTTTTCGTATTATTCAAAAAAACAAATACAGAATATAACAATTAATATTTTAAAGAAATTTAGTTAATAAATCCTGAAAAAAAATGAAAAAAAATTTTTATAGAACTTTTCTTTTTAAATGAATATTTTTTCAAAAGTTTTTTAAATATTAAATTTAAAATATAGTAATGATTAAAGATTTTAATTTAAACTAATAATTAAAATTACAAATAATATATAATACTGGTGAATATAATGGGTATTTTTAACAAATTAAAGCAATCAGTCCTAAATCAAAGTGATACCTATAGGCTTTATGAATGTGAATATAAAAAAAATAAAAAACTTAAAAAAGACTTGAAAAAGACAAAAAAACGTGTAAAAAAATTAGAGAAAGAATTTAAAAAGTACAAGAAAGCCAATGATCTGATTATTCGTTCCTATAATCAGCAGTTAAACACAATATTTTTATATACCGATTTTGAAGCTCAAAACTTTTTGAAATATAATCACTTGTTAAATATAGAATTGCTAAATTTTGCAGTAAACATATGTGAAAAATACGGTTTACAATATTGGCTAGAATATGGGGCTTTGCTGGGCGCTGTTCGTCATAAAGGATTCATTCCATGGGATGACGACATTGATATCGGTATGATGAGGAAAGACTATGATAAATTCTTAGAAGTATTGCCTCAAGAACTAAAAAACACAAAATTAGATGAAAGAATTAAAGTTACAATTAATATTTCTCATGTAAAACCAATCCCATGTATTCAACTGTTATATCAAAGAAATGTTCCAGGATTACTTGCAGGTCTTGATATCTCTGCATATGATTTTATAGATGATATTACTGACTGTAACAAAGAAACCTATTGCGAAATACAGAAAGTAGTTAGAACAAAAAACAAAAACGGCATACCAATATATGATGCAGTGAAAGACTATATTGAAAGATTCAATATCAGTTATGAAAAACAAGATTTTATAATTCCAGGTGTCGACGGATTTGTCGAAGCATTCAAGGCATATAAATTTTTTATTGCTACATATGATCAGATATTTCCATTACAAGAAGTTAAATTTGAAGACCAAACTTATACTGCACCTAGAGATGTGAGATTTTATCTGGAAAAACAATATGGAGATTATCTTGACATACCTCCAAAAATCCATACTCATCACTTCAGATTTAAAGTTTTAAGAGAAATGGATGATGGACTCGATATTTATAAAGAACAAGTTGAAATAGTTAGAAAAGCTAATGAAACATACAAGAAATGAATTCATTACTTGATTATTTAAAAAAAATGATTTGTAGATGCCATGCATCTACTTTCAGACTTTTTTCTACAATTTGAATTTTTTAAAAGTGAATTAAATATTAATCAAAATGGGCATTGATTTCTCTCAGCCGATTATAACAATTCGTAAACACTTCTTCATTATTTTTATTATGTCTGAAATGACCTATTCTATTATGTTTCCTTAAATTTTTAGGAATTTTCATATAATTGGGATATAATTTATCTAAATAATAATCAACTTCATTTGGACAAGGATAACTGTTGCCTGCAAATTCTATCTCATTTAATGGGAAAATTTTTTCCCTTTCATAAACAACTAATTTATACATACTTCCAGGGGTACACGGATTTTCCCATCCTGGAATGATATAATCAGTAGGTTCCCATGAAAGATCCATATCCTCATAAAATGTATCCAATGCATAATTTGCAATGAAATTTCTTTTTTGGAGATCCATGCATTTATCTTTTGCAGCCCTATACTTTTCCTCTAAAGTATTCTCATCATATTCCCTGATATAGTCATAAGGGAAAATATCAACATTGCCCAATATGTATTTGAAATTGGCTATCTCCACTTCGCCTCTGGCTAAAACCTGAATAAACTTACGAATTCCGGATTTGAATGGTCTTTTTTTAACTTCTATCAAATCATCCAAACCATTATCCTTTACTTCATGGGAAATAACATTTTCAAAGCGGTCATAGTCTTCTCTCATCATCCCGATGTCCATGTCCTCATCCCATGGGATAAACTTTCCATGACGAAATGCCCCTAAAAGATTACCGAAATCCAGCCACCATTCAATGTCATGCTTTTCACAAACATTCTTAACAAAATTCAGTACTTCAATGGACATTAATTGAAGATGGCCCAATAGAAATTTCGGCTGATTCAATTCATAATCCAAATAATATGTATTTAACAGATAAACTGAAGAATCGATGAAATCCACAGTCTCCTTTTTATAAGCATTAAATTCAGCTTCCAACTCTTCCAATTCTTTTTGTAAATCGTTATTATGAGTATCCTTTTTCATAATTAACACACATTAATCATTATTTACTTCTTTTAATCTGTCAATACATTCACCAAATAACCTAGGGCTATCAAAATTATATCTAAATTTATCAACATTTACAGGAATGGAAATAATTTTTGGAAGGTTATAATAATCATTATAAAGTTTTTTTAGATAATGCTTATCGGTATTAGGTGCATAAAACTCATTATCACCAAACCTGACTTTTTTCAATGGGAATACCTTTGATGTTGTAAAAATAAAGAAATCATCATCATATTTACTTCTATCTATACCAGGAATAATAAAATCATCCTGTTCATAAGACAAGTTTAAAGATTCATAATAAACATCCAAGCTAGATTTTAAGTCAGAATTATCCAAATCCTTGAAAAAATTGTTTTTGCATTTTTTATATTCCTTTTTTAAAACCTTTTTAGTATACTCGCCTATATAATCATAGACAAAAACGTTTAAAACAGACAAACTTGATTCAACACAATCAGGGTGATTAATAGATATCTTCAATGACCCTTTAATATGTTCGCTGTTCTGTTCTTTATTTATATAATCAACACAAACAATATCAGTCAATCCTTTATCTGATATTTCATCATTGAATTTATCAACAAACTTGAAATAATCAGACCTCATCATTGCTATATCAATTTCATCATCCCATGGAATGAAATTTTCATGACGGACAGCACCTAAAAGAGTACCAAAGTCCAACCACCATGTAATCTCATTTTTACTGCATACTTCTGATACGAACAACAGCAATTCGGATGATAAATCCTGAATATTCTTTAAAACATTAATCGGTTCATTCAATTGATAATCAAAAAAAGCGGTACCGAGCAGATATGATATGGATTCCATCTGATTATCTGTAACACGTTTAAAAGTGTTCAATTCCTTTTTCATCTCAGTTAAACGTGCCTCGATTTCAGGATTTTCATTTTTCGGCAAACTATTTTTTTCATATTGCTCTTTGTAGAATTTATAGCTATTGCTTCTACTCAATATCATATTTTCAAGCTTTTCTTTAAAACTCATAATGTTACCTGACATGTTTGATTTTCAAAAAAAGGAATATAACTAAAGATTAGCTTACAATTTCTTTGCTACAATTCTAATAACATATGGATTATCATCCTTATGGACAGCAAGGTTATTATCCTCAATTTTATACTCAATTGAAAAATTCCTGTCCTCTAGTTTTTTGGTGATCTTATCCAAATCCATATATCTTCTGTAATGTGTTGTGAAATTTTCTGTTTCAGATAACGCTTCGCCTTGCTTAAACATTGGATCATTGAGACTTCTTGCTTCAAGTAAAAACAATCCACCATTTTTTAAGTTATCTTTTATCCAATCAAGAGCATTATCTTCTTTTCTTTCATTTATAGAATGGAAAGTGAATCTGGAATATACATAATCAAAATCATTTTCTTTAATTTGATCATGTTCTGTATTTTTTAAGTCTGTAAAATCATCACAGAAAAAATGTATATTGTCTGACTTATAGTGTTCATTTAAAAAATCAATTTCGCTTTGAACCTGGTCTACAGCCATTACATTAATATTATTTTTTGAGAAAAATATACTATCTCTTGCATTTCCACAGCCTAATTCAATTAAATCTTTATTTTCATCTAAATACGGTAAAATAAACTCTGCAAAAGTAGATGCATCAGTTGGTTTAGAATTATCCGCATAATAATTAGTCCAATATTCTTTATCGTTCATAATATAGATATTGGTATTGATAGTATTTAAACTTACTATTAAATATCAATTTTATAACAAATTTTTTGGAATTTTAAAAAAATATTTTTAAAAAAATTAACAACCAATTTGGAATAATTCAAATCCTTTCCGGGTAATCTTTTTATCGTAAATATTTCTTCCATCAAATATTACTTTTTCATTTAACATTTCAGATAACAATTCAAGATTAGGATTTCTAAACTCTTTCCATTCGGTTATCAGTATTAATCCGTCACAACCGTCAACAGCATCATAACGATTATCAACAAATTCAATAGAATCCCAATAATCCTCACCGATTTCTCTTCTAAATTCTTTAGTTGCCTCTGGGTCATATGCCTTTACTTTTGCTCCTTTGTCGATAAGTGACCTGATTACTACAAGTGATGTAGCTTCCCTTACATCATCTGTCCCAGGTTTGAAGGAAAGTCCCCAAATTCCAAAAGTTCGACCGTTTAAATCATCACCAAACCTATCGACTACCTTATTTACAAGCACCATCTTTTGTTTTTGATTAACCTTTTCGACATTGGACAATATCATCGGTTCATATCCGTTGCATTGGGCGGTGTTTATCAATGCCTGAACATCCTTTGGAAAACAACTTCCACCATAACCGCAACCGGCATAAATAAAATCGTATCCGATACGCCTGTCAGATCCGATTCCCAATCGCACCTGCTTGACATTTGCACCAGTGACTTCGCAAATATTGGCAATCTCATTCATGAATGAAATTTTAGTAGCAAGCATTGCATTGGCAACATATTTGGTCATTTCAGATGATTTGACATCCATTAAAATAAATCTATCATGATTTAGGACAAATGATGAATACAATTCTTTTAAAGTTTCAAAAACCTCATCATTTTCAGCACCAATTACCACACGGTCAGGATGCATGCAGTCTTCAATTGCCCTTCCTTCCTTTAAGAATTCAGGATTTGAAGCTATTTCGATTTTTACTGGAGAATCATTCTCATCCAATATATTTTCAATGTGCTCTTTAACTTTAAAACAAGTGCCTATTGGAACAGTTGATTTTATAACCACCAGTGAGTCATGAGATATGTTTTGGGCAATGTCTGTTGCAGCTGAAAAGATATAATCCAGATTTGCGCTTCCATCCTCCGCCATAGGGGTTCCCACAGCAATGAAAATTATATCTGTTTCATCCAATGCATCTTTAATCTGTGTAGTGAAAATTAAATCACCTTTTTTCTGGCCATTTTTTACCATTGTTCCCAAATGAGGTTCAAAAATAGGCAAAATACCATTTTTTAATCCGTTGATTTTTTCCTCATCGATATCTACACAATAAACTTTATTTCCCATCTTTGAAAAACATGCACCGGTTACAAGTCCAACATAACCAGTTCCAATAACCGTAATATTCATAAGTTAATTTTTATTTAATCAAATATATATAATATATTAGGTGTAACCAATGGGAAAATATAAAGATTTGCAGAAATATATTTCCGAATATTTTAAGGATGAATCCAAAAAAGATTTGGAACGAGGATTATTTTACTCCAATCCAGAATTATTCTATGAAATAGCCAAATATAGAAAATATGGCATGCCAAAGAAGTATAGGCAAGCTATCAAAAAATATGACGTGAATAAAGAGTTATTTTTCTTTGAAAGTAACTTGGCAAGGCAATACACCGGCAATCCTCGCTACATTTATGAAAAGATGATTGAAAAATATCCTGATTTTACCTATGTCTGGGCATACAATGGTGATGCAAGCAAAATTCCGGGAAATCCAATAATTGTTGAGAGAAAATCAGACGAATATTACAAATATTTAGCCCAATCAGCTTTTCTAATCAATAACACAATATTTCCCAACTGGTTTCACAGAAAAGAATCATTTTTCCTGCAAACATGGCATGGTACACCGTATAAGAAAATGCATTGGGATATTGAGCTTAAAAGCATGCACGCCAAAACCAAAGCTAATTTCTATGTAAAATCCCAAGGATGGAACGCCCTATTGAGTCCAAACCATTTTTCAAGCGAGAAATTTCAATCAGGATTCAAGTATTATGGGGAAATTCTAGAGTTCGGATATCCTGCAAATGATATCTTCTACAACAAAAAGGAATACTCCGAAATGAGGGAAAAAATCAGAAAGCAACTGAACATATCTCCCGACAGCATTGTGTATTTATACGCTCCAACTTGGAGAGATGGAGGATATATGGGAAATTCAATGTTCATATTCAATTTGCTATTTGATCCTAGGGAATTCTTAAATCATGCTCCTGAAAATTCAGTATTATTGATTAGAAGCCACCATATGAGCGATTCTCAAAAGGTGTTAAGTGAATTCGAAGACAGCATCATTGATGTGAGCAGCTGGGATGATGCAGTTGAGCTGATGTGTGCTGCAGATGTGTTAATCACAGATTATTCATCAATTGTTTTTGATTGGTATTGCAGTAAAAAACCTGTGATTTATTTTGTTCCTGATTTAGATAAATATGTTAATGAATTGAGAGGAGCATACTTTGATTTAGAAGAAATAAATTGCGGAGCAATATGCAAAAGTGAAGAAGAGTTATATAATAATCTGGACGTTCTTGACGCTCCATTTTACAAGGATTTTTATGATAAATTCTGTTCACTTCACAATGGAAATTCTACACAAAAGACAATAGATTACATGCTAAATAAAGACCATGAATCATTAAAAAGTAAGATTAAAAGAAGATTCAAATGATTATTTAATATTGAAATTTATACAATCAGAATTAAATTTTAGATAATGTGAATCTTCATTCAATTTCTTGTTTTTCTTTTTTAATTACTTATTTTTGATTAATTCTTGCAATTTAATGCTATATATGACCATTACAAATTTAAAAAAAATCAAAAAAGTTTTAAATCTATGAAAAACTTTTTTAATAATAATAACAAATATAGGTATAGTTTTTTGTTAGATAACTTAAAGTGGGTTTTAAATAATGTGTGCATTTAACAGAATAAAAAAATTCTTTTTAAATCGAAGCGACATGTATAGATTTTATGAATCAGAATATCATAAAAATAACAAAAAAGTCGATAAAAAACTTAAAAAGAACGAAAAGAAAATTAAAAAATTAGAAAAAGATTTTAAAAAGTATAAAAAAAGTAATGATAAAATAATAACCGCATACAACTCTCTTTTCAATAGCTTATTTCTTTATAATGAAATTAAACCAAAAAGATTAGTACAATTATCACATGACTTAACATTGGAAATGCTTGATTTTATTGATAATATCTGTAAAAAGCATGATTTACAATGGTGGATGTATGCTGGAACTTTATTAGGCGCAATTAGGCATGAAGGTTATATCCCATGGGACGATGATATAGACATATGTATGTTGCGTGAAGACTATGAAAAATTCTTTAAGATTTTTCCTGAAGAAGTAGCCGAATGCGGTTTAACTAAAAGGGACATAACCATTACAAACACTAAATATAATAGAAAAAAAGACCGTTATTTACCATTCAGCAAAGTTGAATTTTGGGTATGGCCACATAATTATTCATTTATTGATATCTTTCCAGTAGATTATGTCACTGATTTAGTGCCGGATTATAAATCCCTTCATAAAAAAGAGTGCAAGGATCTTATTGAAAAATTAAAGTCCGGAACACCTAGAGAAGAAGCTTTAAAAGAATCATTTGAAAAATTACATGTTTCAAAAGATAAAACCGACCTTCTTATGTGTGGTGTTGAAGACACAACTTTTGCGATTGCAAGTAATTATGATACCATTTTTCCTTTAAAAACACTTAAATTTGAAGATAGAATGTACCCTTGCCCTAATGATTATATAACCTATATTATAGGATTATATGGTGAAAATTATGTGAAAATTCCTAAAAATGCACATCCTCATGGTTTTTATGGATATTTATCTTCTCATGACAATGTTTATGAAAATCTTGAAATATGTTTAGAAAAGTTGAAAAAAGCTAATGAAAGGTACAAATAACTTTAAATCCTAAAAATACGTTGAAAAGTAAAATCAAGCAAATCATTTTGTGATTTTCTTAATGTGATATTTCATCCAGCCGGAAGGAGTTTTAAGATAGTCCAAATCTTGATATAGCTTTTCATTTGTATTCTTTAGATTCTTATTTTTAGTCTTTAATTTTTCATTTCTCTTTTTCATATTTTGGACTTTCTTGTCTAACCTTTTATTTTTCTTTTTCAATCGATTAATTTCGGATTTCTTTTTGCGGTTATCAATCTTATCCTGCCTTTCCTTAGCAACAAGCGCTTTAAGACTGTCTTGACAGTCATTTAAGTATAAATCATATTTAACCATGTCCAAGTCATCAATAGTATTGAATGCACTGTCTGGCAAACTTTCAACAAATGATTTGACCTTGCCGAACATGATCTGCCTGAACTCATCATCACAACGGTCAAGCTCCCTGATAAATTGCAGAGCATCAATTTCAATCAGCTTTACATATAACGGGTCAAGCAGCTCATGATACTTTTCATTAGATTTGATGACATTTATGGTATTGGATATTATGAAAATACGGTCATGAAGGTTTTTTGTATTGAATACTTTTTGAGTAATTGAATTGCTTGTTTTACCGCGTATCCTCCAATAGTATGTAACATCAGGTAATATCCCTACTGAATCGGTTGAACAGAAGAGCTGCATTGAAAACAGAATGTCCTGATACACCCTTCCTTCGGCAAAGGTGAAATTATGCTTCCTGAAAAAATCGCCTTTAATAAACTTGTTCCATGAAGTTGTATCGTAAACCAGTTCATTATGTTCCAGAATATTCGTATTGGTGAAAGTCTCTCCGGTAATGGATTTTGAATGCAATACGCTTGGAGACTCATAGCCATTGTCATTAAACCTTATTGCATTGAAAACAACAACATCATTGTCATTTTCTTTTGAGAAATTATATAATTTTTCATATGCATCCAAATCAATCTTATCATCGGAATCATAGAATACGATATATTCTCCGGATGCAATCTCCAAACCCTTATTACGACATATGGATGGTCCCAAACTAGCTTCATTGTTCAATATTTTAAATCTGGAATCTTTAGAAGCATATTCCTCAAGAATTTCAGGACACCCATCAGTTGAAGCATCATTAATGCATATTACCTCAATATCCTCAAGGGTTTGATTAACCAAACAATCCAAACTCTCTTTAAGGTATTGTTCCGTGTTAAAAACAGGAAGAATAATGCTTACCAAAGGTCTTTCATCCGAACTCATATAACATACACCATTAAAAAAATAT
This sequence comes from uncultured Methanobrevibacter sp., assembly GCA_902794475.1. Taxonomy (GTDB): domain Archaea; phylum Methanobacteriota; class Methanobacteria; order Methanobacteriales; family Methanobacteriaceae; genus Methanocatella. The sequence continues at coordinate 29,453 of CADBHR010000001.1, forward strand.
TAATTTATACTATTTTGTTTTTAACATATAAATATATTTAAAAAATATCAGTGATAACCTGACCATTTGCCTAAATATGGAATCTTGCTAATCACAACAACTATCAGCCAGCTAACTATGAAAACAAATGCAATAGTTGCAAGCCACAATAAAATCGCTGAAGGTTTGGCTAATACCACACCAGCCAATAATAATCCTAATACCAATTTAAAAGTATTGTTCATCAAATACATTCCATAACTGGCCTTACTTACTGAGGTTATGAACCTGTTGACAACACTGTTTTCAAATAATTGCCTGATTTTTGAGTATATTCCTGAAGTACTTTTATGAATATACTTTATCATTACAAACAGTGATCCGGCTTGCAGCAGCTGTACGAATGCCAGGTCAAGAGAAGATTTAATGATTTTTGATTTGGTTGCCTGATAGTCATGGAACAGGTTATAAGGCATATGAAGCTGTCCACCCATCTTTAAAAGGGATGTGACAATGAATATCAGAAGGGCAATTGTGATAATCTTATTTACTGACATGTCAAATTCCTTAACGGACAGATAGTATCCTAATACTACAAAGGATATCGGGCCAATAAAGAAGCTCAAATCAATTGAATGGACCATATTAAGATACAGCATTATCTGATAAAACAGAGAACCTATCAGAATTACTACAACAAAATATTCCAATTCCTTCATTGTTGAATTCTGGACAACTTTATTTAATATTGGTATGAAGAAATACACTCCCACAATCAGCCAGAAATACCAGTTGTATGAAAATGGAAGGTTAAATACCTTGCCCAAATAGCTTGGATCATAATAAACGCCAATTATATAGATTACAATCCTATGAATAATTAGGAACAGTATAAATGGAAGGATGATTCTTGTAAATCTTCTTTTGAAAAAGTCCCCCAATTCGATATCCCTATTCAAAAGGAGTGCACCGGTCATCATCAGAAATACCGGAACGGCAAATCGTGTGATTTCGGAAAGACTGTATATTCTGTCTCCAATCAGGTCCGCTGTGTGAAACACTTGAGAAACATGAAGAAAAATGATTCCTAGAATAGCTAAAAATCTTAGTGTATCATAATATTTTATTCTTTCCCTTTTGTGTGACATAAGTAGACCCGTTTTAAAATAAGTTAATAATAAATTTAAACTTAATGCTATATAATTTTTACTAAAAAAAATGAAAATCAGTACTCAAACTAGAATGTCTGAGTACCCGCTTCTGGAGACAGACTTACACTTTTTGTATCTAATAGCTTATCTCCAGATGCATCAAACAGATTTATTTCAGCATAATCAGGGAAATACCTATAGGCATCTGCACTGGATACTTCAATAGTTCCGCTTGAATCCACTGTTACCGGAACCATATTTCCATTGTTTAACGTTGATCCGTCACGAGAGTAGAAAATTTGTACCGTTACCTTTTCACCTGCAAATTCCGAACCCACCTTAATTGAAGCATAGGTTTTATCTTCCAGTTCGCCACCTGTTGTGAAGCTTCCACCCAATATGGTCATTGAATCGGAATCATCATCATCTTCACCTTGAATCTGTTGGGAAACATCTGTACCCTGATTTGAATTGAATCCATAAATATAAACAAAAACCCCTGCAAGAATAATTGCAACGATTATCAAAGCAATGATAAGGAATTTAGTGGAATCACTTTTTTCAGATTTATTATTCCCTGAATTAACCCTATTTTCTGGATTAATTTTTTTTAAAGGCGAACCACATTTTTTACAAAATTTTGCCGAATCCTTATTTTCACTATTACATTTAGGACAACGCATTAACTATCACCTCATAAGCATCCATCATTTAATCATAATTTGTATACCACATTAAATATAATTATCCCCTCAGTAATGTTTTAATGCAAATGATAAAACCATTGAAGCCATGAAGACAATCGATATCAATATGGCATATTTATCAAATTCGTTATTTTTGATATCTCCATAGTTTATCTGGAAAACAATAGGTATCAATGCAAATAAAGGAATGTAATACCTTAATGAAATTCCTAAACCGTGACCTCCAACTTTTGCAAATGACAATAACTGAACAATGCATGTTCCGAAATAAACCAGTAATATTATAAAACCAGCTCCAAATCTTGTTTTCAGGTCAAATTTGACATTATTCGGATATGCAATCAGGACTATTGCCAAGAATATCTGAACTGCAGTATTGAGCAGGTAATACCTGTCACTATAATGAGGAAGCTTTGCACTATTGAAGAAATTGAAAAACTGGCCAGATAGCTTTAAAATTTCCTCATTCAAAAATCTGCTGAACACATTTAATGCATGTCCCGGATGATTCATCAGATAATTAATCTGCAATGTTGAATTTACCGGCTGATATTTTGATCTCCATGAATGTGCCAACGTTGGAGTAACCTGATGAGACCAGGCGATACCAATCAGGGCCACCACCGCAATACACAGCAACAATATTAGATTAATATGCTTTTTGGTTTCAAAGTTCTTACGGGGCACAAACAATAACAGGAATATGAATGCAAGATATGTCAGTTTACATAAACCCAAAAGCAGACAAATAACAGAAAATATTGCGATTTCATAGTTCTTAATTGACGAATCTTCTGCTTTATACATATAAACGAAGTAGGCAACCGCCAATATTCCCAATCCAAATACCATCCCATCTATACTCGTGGATGACGCCTGATAAATAGTAATCGGAATGCATGCCACAACCAGCAATGGAACCTTAAGGCACGGGATTTTCTTAATTGCATATGATGCCAATCCTGCAAAACATAAAAGATTAAAAATTCTTCCAAGCCACAACATCCATATAATGTTCAAATCCAATATTTTTGCAACCAGAATACCGATTGCCTGCGGCAAATAACCGAAAAACGGATTCTGCTCAAATGCTGAATCATAGATTTCCGGAGTATAGTTTATCTTATCCGTATCATGCTGCGCATCAAACACGTTCAGATTCCGCTCACCCGTAATCACATTTACGCTGTGAATCGTTTCGTAACCAACACCCTTATTATACCTGTTCTCAAGACTGCCATTAGTGTGATTATATAAACTAGTGACACCCATCTCTTCACCGTTCCAGTGAGGGACAATTACCCCACGGGATGTCATTTCCGAGCGTACAAAATGTTCCTTTTCATCACTAACACCACATATTGGTACAAGAAGGGAACAGATTAAACCAAAACATATTATCACTACAAAAGCCGTTTTATATAACTCATCATCGCTGTTATGCCTTAATGCATAACAAACGCAAAATATCCCCAAAATTGCTATAACCACAAATGTTGCAAGTTCAAATGCAGGATGATGAAGATCCTCCGGCTGAACCATTGATATAAACGCAATAGCAATTAGGATTAAATAAATTATACAATATTTTTTTGAGCTAAATAAAGTATCTTTATATTCAATGACTTTTCCTAAAATATCCATAATAATTCCTTCATGTTTTTAATTTTGTTCCATAAAACATTACTCTTCGCGCAATAAAATTCCAAAATAAAACAATTATTGCTGCAATTATCTTAGAAATTAAATAATATAATCCTAATACGTCAGTAAATAAGTATAATAAAATTTCTGTAAACACCAAACCGATTGTGCTGATAAGCAAAAATAGATTAAATTCCAGGACACGATTGTTAATGTTTTCCTGATTGAACACCCATTTTGTGCTCATTATATAGTTTACAAGTACAGAAATAATAAATGATAAAATACCTGAAATCAAATAATAGATTCCACAGATATCGCTAAAGAAATACAGGAAAAAGAAATCCACTACAAATGCAGTGCCTCCTACAAAAATGTATCTGAAAAATTGAAGGAAAACATTATCAGTTTTCTGCATGAACAGCTTATCAATCAATTTCATTCATCCTTTCTTTTTAGTTCATTCAATAAAATCAAATGATGTTCGAAGTTATCAGCATGCTGCTTTTTCAAAACATGCAATATTACGCCTACAAAAAATGTCATTGTGGCAACCATGATTACTGTCGAAATCATGATGAGTGAAGGTATCTTTAAAACGTAACCTGTACTGAAAAACTTAAATAATATTGGGAAGAAGTAGATTCCTGCAATAATTAATAATATTATTGAAGCAATAGTGAAAAAGAACAAAGGCCTTTGATCACGGATTAAGGAAAAAATCATCCTTATTACCTTAAAACCATCATGATATGTATTAAGTTTTGATTCGCTTCCCTCAATACGGTCCTTATATTCTATTGGTATTTCAATAATGTTGAAATTGTTCATCAAAGCGAAAACGCTCATTTCAGTTTCTATTTCAAATTCTTTTGATGAGATAGGAAACGATTTTACAAAATCATAACTGAATCCTCTCATTCCGGTCATAATATCCTTCAAGTCACTTTTAAAAAATGTATTGATGAATTTGCGGACCATCTTGTTACCTGTATTATGGAATGGCCTGTCGTTTTCTTCAAAATAAGTAGAGGACAGTCTGTCTCCGATAATCATATCTGCCTTCTTATCTAAAATCAGTTTTTCAAATTCAACTGCTGCCTTTGCAGGATAGGTATCATCGCCATCAACCATTATATAACAATCGGCATCAATGTCCCTAAACATTGACCTGACCACATTTCCTTTTCCCTGCCGATATTCGTATTTTACAATAGCTCCTGCCTTTCTAGCTATTTCATCGGTGCCATCGGTGGAATTATTATCATATACATATATATCAGCATGAGGCATCTCCCTTTTAAAATCCAAAACAACCTTTTCAATAGTTGCGGATTCATTATAACAAGGAACTAATATTGCAGTTTTCATATCTCATCAACCAATAAATAACATTAATAATTAAATTTAAGAAATAAATTGTATATAAATATTTGCTAAATTTGTAAAATAACAGTGAAAAATAATTTATATTGATGAAAAAATTTGTTGTTAAACTATAATATCTCTTTTTTTATGAAAATTAGGAAATTTAATGCAATGCAGATACATGTAACTGAATCGAAGTATTAAAAACTACACATAACACCAAATAATCAAAAAATCGTTAAAGTAAAATAAAAGTTACAAAGAAAATGCAAATTTAATTAATGCTAAATAAAATTATTTGATGGGTTTGAAAATATTAAAAAAGATGATTAAAAAATTAATCATAGAATTTTCCCAAGAAATCTTTCATCCTCTGATTATCAGATGAAAATACTTCATCAGGAGAGCCTTCCTCGACAATAACTCCACCATCCATGAAAATTATTGTATCTGCCACATTACGGGCAAAGGCCATTTCGTGAGTTACAATTACCATTGTCATATGTTCAGCTGCAAGCTCTTTAATGACAGTCAGAATTTCACCGGTCAGCTCAGGATCCAGTGCTGAAGTCGGTTCATCGAAGAATAGAATATCAGGATTCATTGCAAGTGCACGAGCAATTGATACACGCTGTTGCTGACCACCAGATAATTCACAAGGGTAAGCATCCTCCTTGTCTTCCAGACCCATTTTTTTAAGCAAATCTCTTGCATGGGCAAAGACCTCAGTTTTATCTCTTTTTTGAACGCGCAATGGTGCATTGGTAATGTTTTTCATCACAGAATGATGTGGGAACAAGTTAAAGTTTTGGAATACCAATCCAAATGTTCCATCAAAATTAATTTCACCGCTATCCTCGGTTTCCAAATCGGTTATGCATCTTAGCAATGTAGATTTTCCAGAACCGGATGGTCCGATAATAGCTAAAACTTCACCTTTTTCAACACTTAGAGAAATATCCTTTAAGACCACATTATCATCAAAACTTTTTTTAAGATTTTTAACTTCCAGTAAACTCATTTTACCACCTATTCATAATAATCCAATCTACTTTCTAAGCGTTCCATTGCAAATGCCACTAAAACATTGAATACATAATAGAATATACCTGCTACAAGCAATGCTGCAATTGAAGCATCAGCCGCTGCAATCTGTTTAGCTACAGTAAACATTTCAGGTATAGCAATTACAAATGACAGTGAAGTATCCTTTACTAAGGTGATTACTTCATTAGTTACTGAAGGAAGAATTACCTTAACCACTTGAGGCATGATGATTATAAAAAATGTTTCCAATTTTGAATAACCTAGTACTTGAGCCGCCTCATATTGTCCGCTGTTGATAGATTCAATTCCGCCCCTATAAATTTCAGCAAAGTATGCCGCATAATTCATAGTAAATGCAATAATAACTGCAATGAATCTGAAATCAGGAGATAAGCTCATACCAAATACATAGTATGGTGCAAAAAATACTACGATTAACTGCAACATCAACGGGGTACCTCTCATAATTGAGATATATACCTTCATCAACCATCTTAATGGTGAAAATTTACTCATTCTTCCTCCGGCAATTACTAAACCTAAAGGAAGAGAGAATAATAAGGTAAGTAAGAATATCTCAATAGAGGTAACCATACCTCCAAGCAATTGTGAAATAACATTACCTAATATCATTTACCTAATTCTCCCGTAACTAATTTAACCTATTTAGATATTAAAGCGTCGTTAGAAATACCGTATTCTTTAGCGATTTTTGAAACGGTACCATCTTTAAACATTTCATCTAAAGTTGTTTGCACTTTATCTTTTAAATCAGTGTTTCCTTTTTTAAATCCAACACCATATTTCTCAGTAGTGATATATTGGTCCAATATTGAGAAATCATCGGTGTTGTTTTTGTTTTTGATATCGTATTCTGCTACACCAATATCCATAGCGACAGCATCACATGCACCGGATTCTAAATCCATGAATGCAGTGTTATAATCAGCCACTTCTGTTAATGTTGAGAATTTGTCTGCAATAGTTTTGTTGTCGCCTTTAAGTGCTGCCAATGCAGAAGAGTCTTTTTGTGTTTCTACAGTTTTTCCGTTTAAATCATCAATTGATGAAATACCAGAGTTATTCTTAACAACAAATACCTGTTTGTTGTCAAAGTATGGATCAGACCATAAGTAATCGTTTTCCCTTCCATCAATTGTGAATCCATTCCAAATACAGTCAATGGATCCAGATTCTAATTCAGCATCTTTAGCATCCCAATCGATTGGTTGAGCTTTGAATGTCCAATTGTTTCTTTCACAAACTTCTTTTGCTAAATCTAAGTCAAAACCAGTGTAGTTTCCACTATCGTCCTTAAATCCGTAAGGTGGGAATTCTGCATCAAATCCAACAATGAAAGTGTTTTCATCATTTGCAGAGGCATCACCAGATGCTTGATTTCCACCTAAAAAGTCAAATAAACCCGCGCTTGCAGTACCCATAACTAAGAAAGTTACTAATACCAAAGCAAATATAATGCCTATCTTTTTATTCATTTTAAAACACCAAAATAGTTATAACTATATAGTAGAAATTTTTATCTACTGATAGTATTTTTGTTTAACAATATATATTAATGTAATCAATTTTTTAAAATTTTAAACTTTTTAGAAAACGAAGCGATTTTGAAAATTTCGAAGTTTTTGGTGATGATGATTTTTTATTTTTCCTTTTATTATAATCAGAAATATAATCTGAATACGTTGGAGAATTGATAACCCTATTATACCCATTTAAAGCATATTTTTTCATTTTAGTCTCATCTTTAATAGATATTTTTAAAAATTCCTCCCTAGCTCGATTGAAATAATCTTCAGGCTGTTTTGAAATCCTGTAAAGGAGAATTTGTGCTATTTTGAAAAAGATAAACTCATTTTCAAGTTCTGAGTAATAGCCATTCTCTTTAAGAAAATCCTCAACCATATCAATATTTTCAAAAATATCTGATGCATTTGCCGTTGAATTTAAAATTGAATCCTGATTTGACCTGTAAAAATAGAGGGATTCATTGACAAAGGACATCCTTGAAGCTCTAAGCATTACTTTTACATGAAAAGGAATATCTTCAAAGGACAAATTTTCTGGGAAATGAAAATCATCAAATGAATCTAAAAAGTCTTTTTTGTAAAGCTTAAGGCAGGCTGAAAATGCAGTGTTCATGACATGCTTTTTAACATCCCTATATGTAAATGTGAAATCAGAATAATCAATATCGCCAAAAATCTCATCAATTTTAAATTCAACACTTCTATTGTGAACATTTTCATTGTCATCAAATGTTTGAAACTTGAATAGAACCATATCGGAGTCATTTGATGATGCATTAAAGTGGAGTTTCTCCAATGCAGTAGTGTCAAGATAATCATCAGAGTCCAAAAAGCAGACATATCTGGCATGGGCATGCTTTAAACCTATATTCCTAGCCGCTCCAAGTCCCTGATTTTTTTGATCAATTATTTCTATTCTATTATCTTTTTGTCCGTACTCCTTTAGAATATCCAATGAACCATCAGTTGAACCGTCATTGACACATATTATCTCAATATCTCCAAAACTTTGATTGCAAACGCTATCCATGCATTTTTCCAGGTAATTTTCAACATTATAAACAGGTATGATAACAGATATTTCAGGCATCCCAACACCAATAATTTTAATTTTTAAGCTTTTTTATAGACCTTGATATTTTCCAGGTACTTGAAGATTTGATCTTCTCGTTTTCCTTTCTGATTTTTTTAACTTTACGCTTTAGATTATTTTTATTTCTGTATTCACTTTCATACAGTTCATTTAAATTAGTGAACCTATCATTCAAGTAATCATAATCAGTTGAATAGGAATCATCATCATATCCATAATCCTTTAGTATTTTAACCAATGTTTCGAGACATCCATTATAATCCGCCATGTCAGATTTATACTTTAAATCAAAACCTGACAAAGTGCTTCCCTTTTCATATAATGCCCATATGTCACTTCCGGAACCTAAATAATCCGAAAGCTTAGACGGCAAGTAGGGATTAACTTCAAAATTTCCATTTGTAGCCAAATCATTGACGATTAAAACATCAAACTTGGTTGCTGCATTTAAAAAGTCCAAATATTCCAACGGCTTTTTAACAATGAACTTATCAGAAGGAATTAAACTTTTAACCATATTCCGGTTGGACAAATACAAATAAACTCTAATTTTATCCTCATATTTATGATTTAAGGCTTCAACTGCATAGAATAAACTTTCAAAATGTCTTTTGGAATAGTAATCATTGCCAAAATAGGCCATGTTAATATAATCCTCATCCAAATCCAAATCAACGTCTCGGGCATGATAAAATTCATCATCCAATGTCGGATGCATTTGAATTTCACTTTTATCCAAAACGAAACTTTTGACATTGCCCGGAAATTGATTCAGCATTACTTCTCTTTGGTTTTCATTTGTAAAAATAACTTTATCGGCAAACAAGTATACAAAATATTCAGCTATGAAATAGGCTGATGACTTGTTATCAATTAATTTAAAGTCATTTCCAGTGCTTTTATTTAAATTGATTATTTTATTATTGATTTTTGAGACATAACTTTCATCATCAATAATCATTTCCTTATATGTTTTTGGTTCATTATCCAAATTAAGAATAAGAGGGTCTGAAAATTCAGCGGTCCAGAAAACCTCAGGATGATTAAGTTTATATTCATAGGCCAAAAAATGATTTGACATTAGCCATGATCTAGAATAAATTTTTTTATAATCCCCTTCAATAGCGTTCATTCCTTCTTTAATGGATTGGAATATGCAATCTGCCCAGTCATTATCGCAACCCACATCAACCAACAGCCTGTTGGACACATACTCATCAACAAGCTTATCCAATTCGTTATGCTTTGGAGATTTGATTTTTGACTGCAGAACATCAACCATCTTGTTATTTTCAACAATACGCTTAAAAACGGTTATTCCTGAAACAGATTCATCCGGAGGGAACAAAAAAGAAATGTATAATTCATCACAATCCATATTATACTATTTAATATTACAATATTATAAAATTTTAGAAAACTATTTCCTAAAAATCTTAGCAACCTTCCAACTTTTAGAACTTTTAAGAGACTTAAGCTCTTCCATGTACTTTTTGTTGGATTTCTTTAACCTGGAAATCTCCTTTTTATATTCCTTATTCTTCAGCTTTAAATCAAAAAAATTAACTGACAATTCAAACTCATAATAGTTATCGGAACCGATTGCAGAATTGTAAATCACCAAACTTCTCTCAGAACAGGAGTCAAGAGTGCCATATCTTTCCAATGTATCTTTATGATTGGAAAAATAATCCTTTAATTTAATAAAAAATCCGTTTTTATATTCATCCTCAAGCTGTCTGAAGCGATGAAAGAAGTCAAAGCATTGCTTATCAAATATTTGAACATGAAATTCATCATATTCCCCAATTTCTTTTATATAATCAACAATTAAATCATAAATGTCCATGCAGTCTGTGAATCTTTCATGATATGAGTTTGTTATGGAATTGGAATGGATTCTTCGATGATAAAGGTGCCTATCTGAAAAATAAATTCTTTGAGCATTCAATAAGGTTTTAATTGAGAAAAGATTATCCTCAAAAATCAACCCTTCCGGAAATCTGATATCAGAAATCATTTCTTTTCTGAATAACTTTGAGGTTATGCTGACGGACACATCGAAAATGCAATCCTTAATGTCCTTCCAACTAAAAATTTCGTCTCCAACAATTTCTTCTAAAAAATCCATCTCAAAATACGGTGAAGTCGATTCCTTTCCTGTTTTGTTATTGAAATTTGTTATCTTAAACATCAGCATATCCAGATTTTTATCTTTGGAAGTATTGTAAAGATATTCAAGAGAATTTAAATCCAAATAATCATCGGAGTCTAAAAATAGAATGTATTCTCCTCGTACAATGTCCAAAGCAGCATTTCTAGCAACGCCGACACCAATATGACTTTGACTAATCAGCCTTATGCGGGAATCCTTTTTCCGGTATTCCTCCAGCATGTCAAGAGAACTGTCACTTGAACCGTCGTTTATGCAAATGATTTCAATATCAGCCAATGTTTGATTAACCACACTGTCTATGCATTCTTTCAGGAAATCCTGAGTATTATAAACTGGGATGATTACTGAAACTTTAATCAATGACAACAACTCAACTATTTTTTCCAAACCTTTTCAACGATTCTTTTAGAGGCATTTCCATCATCAATACTGCAGAACCTTTCATAAAACTGGTCATATTTTTCCTTATATTCCTCTTTTAACTGATCGATATTTCGAATGGCATCAATTACCTCATCGGTAGTTTCAAGCAAAGGCCCCGGAACCTCCTTTCGAATATCTATGTAAAATCCTCTCAACACATTCTCATATTTGTCCAAATCATAAGTATAGTATAATATCGGCCTTTTAAGGTTTGCAAAATCAAAGAATACACTTGAATAATCTGTAATTAAAAGGTCGCTAATCAAGTATAATTCGGCAATATCATTATATTTGCTTACATCAATAGCAAAATCTTCAACACCACTCAAATCAAGCTTATCAGCAATGAAATAATGAGTTCTAATTAATATGATGTACTCATCACTAAACGCTTCCTTTAATTTATCCAATTCCAATTTTAATTGGAATTTAATCAATCCTGCATCAATAAACTCATCATCCCTCCATGTCGGTGCATATAAAATGACTTTCTTATCTTCAGGAATGTTTAGACTTGATTTTATCCGGTTAACCATTTCCTCATCGGCATTGTAGAGAATGTCATTTCTAGGATATCCTGATTCAAAAATTTCCTTCTGATATCCGAAACAGCTTTTCAGAATGTTTGTGGTATACCTGTTTGGAGATATCAGATAATCCCACTGTTTAGAAACATTAACGTAAGAATGTTTGATAAATGGATTCATCGTATATACATTTCCAATATCCAAACCCAATTTTTTAAGTGGGGTGCCATGCCATGTGGAAACGATTACTTGACTATCCTTTTTATCTAAAGGATCAAATTGCCTTCCATTTATAACCCAATATTTGGAACGTGCAACCTCTTTAAAATACTCCAAGGAAAATCTGGTCACCCTTTTAGGATTTCCAGGAATCTTGACTTTTTTATCATTCAACACCCATACAAAATCATAATCATCCTTATAATTTTCATACAGATATTCATATATGTATTTTGGACTATCGGAATAATAGTCTCCCTTAAAACTGCAAAAAATGATTTGATTCTTATTAATTCCTTTTTTATTGAAAAATTTATAGTATATTGCTATTTTAATTCTCAAACTGTTGTTCATATCAAAAAGCTTGTTAAAGTTAATTCGCATTTTAAGTAATTTGCGAAGCTTATTTTTATCCCTTGCCTGAAGGGCTTTCAATTCCCTTTTCTTGAAAAATGAAACTTTTTCAAAACTGACATCCTGAACCAATTCTGCATAAGCATCAAAGTATTCATTTCTCCATTTTTTATTGGAATCTGAATAAAATTTAATCGAATAAACATCATAAAAATATCTGAATAACTTTTGATTCATTATCTGCTTTAACAAAGAATTATTAATTGAGTTATATGCATCTTTATAATTTTGTGCATAAACCAGAAATCCTCCATCTTCCATTTCCTGATTTAGACATGGCAAGTTAAGAAAATCATCACTGACTCTTTTTGCATATAACGCATCCTCAACACCGACCATTGAATTGACATTATTCATTACTTCAACCATAAATTCATAGTCGCATTGATGCCTTACGGATTCATCAAAATAGATATCTGAGATTTTTTCCCTCTTAATCAGACAGTGCAGTGCAGACAATACCTCAAATTTTTCGGTTTTATCGCCAACCAATAATCTTAATGAGAATTCCTCATCACTTAATTTATTTTTGGTTAACGGATAGATTTTATCCCGTGCAAGATTTTCAAGCTCCTCGCTGAAACGGTCCCTTATATACCCTGTGATGATTTTCTCACCATTAATAAAATCCGCATTTGTAGATTTTGCAACATTTATAAGCTTTGACAGTCCATCAAGGTAAATGTAATCATCACTATCAATGAAATACACATATTCTCCATTTGCCATTTTTAATGCTTCATTTCTAGCTTTTGAAACACCAATTTCACTTTCAAAGGATTTTGTAATAATATTCAAATCATAATCATTCAACAATTCACCAATATCTTCCGTTAGTCCATTTAAGACCAGGATAATCTCTTCATCATCTAAATTTTGCTCAGCCAAACTATCCAAACAGTCTTTTAAATATCTTTCTGGCCTATTAAATGGAATTATAATACTTATAAATGTCATTTGAACATCCTTTTACCGCTTCTCTTAATAAAATTTTTTAATTTATCCATTGATGATACCCTATTTTTATCAATGACATACTTTATAACTTCATCAGAAGAATTGCCGTTATGCAATGAACAGAACTCATCATAAAATTCCGCATAGAATGGAGCATCCCTTACATCAAGATTATCATACAATTCATCTTCACTTTTACAGATCACTCCACAATTCACTTCATTTATGTCAAAATAAACTCCACGGGTTTTATTTTCATATTCCTCCAAATCAGGAACATAATAGATTACTGGCTTTTTACTGCAATACCAATCAAAAACAATAGAGGAATAATCAGTTATTAAAATATCTGAAGCACACATTAGCTCAACTGCATCATCCCAGTCACTTACATCAATAGCCCTTCCTTTAAGCACACTCAACTCCTTAGTTGCTTCACTCATATGATGACTTCTAATTAACAAAATTGAGTTTTCAGGAGCACTATCTAAGAATTTAACTGGATCAAACAGCAGGTCGAATTTGAACATTGAATGTCCCAGATGTCCTCCATCCCTCCATGTGGGGGCATATAGATAAACCAATGCATCATCAGAAATTCCTAACTTTTCACGTATCAAATTCCTTTTAGATTCATATTTTTCTTTATTGTAAAAAATATCATTAGCAGGATATCCTGATTCGAAAATTTTGCCTTCATATTTAAAACATGACCTGAACTTCTCGGTTGAATAATGATTCGGACTTAACAATACATCCCACCCTGTAGATTTTGCATAAAAATGGGGTGAAGACTTTTTAATAGGATTTCTAGGGTTATGCCTATCCCAATGCATTCTTTTATAGGGTGTGCCATGCCAAGTTTGTAAATAAAACGTTTCGGGCCTATGATACCAATTCGGAAATGTGGTATTGTTAATTATAATCCTTGCTTGAGCCAAATACTTATAATAATCATCTGACTTTCTTTCGACAACAATAGGATTTCCCGGAATAATGCTCTTATCCCCATGATATGCCCAAACATAAGTGAGATTTGGATAAAGCTCCAACATGCGCTCATAAATGTATCTTGGATTGCCCGTATACTGCTTTGCAAGATTACTTTCAAAAAAGAATAGATCATTATTAATGGGAAACTTTTTTGCAGCGTTCCTGTATCTTTTCGGAAGACCATAATTTCGGTATTTTGCAATCTCATTAAATAATTCAGGATTTGTGTAAAACAATTCTTTTTCCAATTGTTTTCTGTCCTTATCTGCAAAATATTCCGAAATATGCTTTTGAGCATCCTTATATCCCATTTACTCACCGTTAAATCTTTTTAAATAATCTTTTATAAATATTATCAATTTTATATTTTAACCAACCGCTTGTTGATTTGACAGTTTTTATTTCCTTTTTTAAGGTCTTATTTTCTTTTTTCAATTGATAATTCTTTTCAAGGACATAATTAACATCTCTTTGCTTTTTAAGTTTATCATTTTTGACTTTGAGAGAATTAGACAACTCCCTATTACGTGATTTCAAATCCTTAATTTCTTCTTTCAAATATCTTTGAGATTCAATTAAATCAATCAGATTATCCCAAAGGTCATTTAAAAACAAAATATATTTTACTTTATCAATACCGTCCAAATCATCAAATACTTCAATAGGGAATTTTAAAACCAACGGCTTTACCTCATCATACATGACCTGTTGGTATTCAGAACTGCAAGAATCCAATTGGTTTATGAACTGTATAATATCTATTTCCACTAATTTTTGATAAAAAATATTTAATAAACTTCTATTTCTGCTATTGGAGTTTAAAAGTTTCAATATTTTATTGATTATGGTCATTCTGTCTTTAAGATTTTTTATTTCAGATACTGACTGTGTCACTGATTTCTTATAACCATATCTGACTCTCCAGTAATATTTAACATCAGGATATACTCCAAGATTAACACTTGCACATAAAACCTGCATTGAAAACAACAAATCCTCATATAAAACATTTTCTAAAAATTTAAAGTTATTTCGTTTGATGAAATCATTTTTAATGAATTTTGAGATGCTTGTATCATAAATCAAGTTTTTATGTTCAAATACATTGGTTTTGGTATAAACCCTATCGTAGCCTGCTTTTGTATGCAAAACACTTTTCCACTCAATCATTTCATCATTGAAACGCACAGCGTCAAAAACTACCAAATCATGATTATAATCATGTGCAAATTTATATAATTTCTCATATGCATCCCTTTGCATCAAATCATCTGAATCCAAGAAAGTAACATATTCACCGGTTGCTATTTCAAGACCCCTATTTCTTGAAATTGACTGGCCCTGATTAAACTTATTCTTTAACAGTTTTATCCTATCATCCATATTTACATAATAATTTAAAATTTCGGAAGAGTTGTCATTTGAAGCGTCATCAATACATATTATCTCAATATCTTTTAGTGTCTGATTGCGTAAGCTGTCCAAACACTCCTCCAAATATTCTTCGGTATTATATACCGGTATTATTATACTAACTAAAGGATTATTTTTCATATTTCCACATTATTTTAATAGAATTGCTATACTTCCATCGGAATCTTCAAATATTCTGATTTTTTTACCATTATAATCAATGGTCTGGTCTTTAAAATCAACGAATGCATCTTTTTTCAATTTAAAGTTTACATAGTAATTTTTTACATATAGAGAATACTTTGTATTTTCATCAAGACTGTATTTCCAAATTAATTCCAACTCATTTTGCAATTTAAGTCTTGTACTCATATCAACTGGAGTAAAGTAAACATCATCATATTTGTAATTTAATGTGACTTTATAACGAGCATTACCTGCCGTTTCTGGAATTAAAGTAAATGCATGCTCATCAACACGATACTTAAAGAAATTTCGGCAATACCCATTTACAATGGAAAAGTTTCCAAAATTTGTAAAAGTAAATTCTAAATATTTATTTTTATTTAATCCTACGATTTCATTATTGTCCTTCTTAAAGAATTTTTCTTTAAATCTAAACAATTCATAAGTATCATCACCATATTTGACCTTCAAATGAATATCGAAAACATTAATGTTTCTAATATCTTCAACATTGACTTTTCCGCTGTAAACATGGTCATCAGTTTCATCTAACATGAATTCGAAAACATTTTCTGCCTTTAAGGTATCAATTTTGGTTAATCCCATAAATGAAACTTTTACCTCTTTGAGGTCTACATTTTGAGGTAATGCAATATTATTAAAGTAAATATATTTTGAATCGGCTGAAATCTCATCAATATTGATAAAATTATCCTCAATTTTTTTGATTTCAAACAATTCATCAGGAATATTATATTCAGGATTATCAAAGTATTTTAAATTCCAATAGACTTTTCCATCACGTGTAACAGTTGAACGCTCGAATAAATCAAAATTCAAAAAGTCCTCCAACTCCTTATCCATGTCATTTAATATAAAGTAAAAGAAGATATTATATCTTTTATCCAAATCATTATCATATATGTCATCAATATTTGATAATATGGATTTCATTTCTTTCAGGTATTCCCATTTGAAAGTTTCATCCTTAAGAATTCCTTTAATTGGATAGAAAAACCTTTCCATATAAGTCTTAATTGCATAATTAAAGTATTTTTCCATGCCCGCTTCTTCAAAGTATTCCTTTGCATAGTAAAAAGTTGACAATCGGTCTCTCATGTTTGGAATATCCTGTAAACTTTTACTTATTGAAGTGTCACTGTTTCCCTTGATAATATCTTCCTGATCACGTCTCCTCCAATAATAAACGACATCAGGAATGATACTTATTTTATCCGCAAAGGAATATGCTCTAAACACCAGAGGCACGTCAGCATAGATTTTACCTGGAATCATGTAAATGTCATGTTCCTCAACTAGCTTACGCCTATAAAGTTTATTCCAATAGAAAACATCATAATAAATTTCTTTAAATTCATCAACAGTGAATGTGCGTTCTTCATCCCAAATATTATGTTTAAATACAATTTCCCTCTGATATTTTCCAACAAATTTGTTAGGTTTTCCGGCAACAATATCAGAATCGGTTTCTTTTGCTTTTTTATATAATTTCTCATATGCATCTTCAACGACAACATCATCAGAATCTATAATTGCCACATATTCCCCTTTTGCAATTTTAAGACCGTTATTTCCTGCAACAGCCCCACCCTGATTTTTCTGATCAATAATTGTTATGTTATCATATTTTCTTGCATACTGTTTTAAAATATTTAAACTGTTATCAGTACTTTCATCATTAACACAGATAATTTCAATATCATCCAATGTTTGATTTACAAGTGAATCCAAACATTCATGTAGATAATATTCTGTATTGTAAACTAAAACCACTACTGATACTTTGTATTCATAACTCATTTCTACATTCTCCAATCGATTAATGATTCTATCGCATCCAAATCAAATACTGGGATGTCCAGTTCATTTGAAATAGCCAATCTTTCTGAAAAGGAATCATCAATGAATATTGATGTTTTCTCATTATCCATATATTCAGATTTGTTATCCTCTTTAGTTAATCTAATAATCTCATCAAATAAATTTATATCAATTTTTAAGCCTTTTAAGGTTTCATTAATGTCTTTAATGTGTTTTGTGATTAGAATAATCTCTTTGCCTTCATTAACACATTGATATAAAAACATCATAAGATAAGTGTTAATCTTGCCTTTGACAAAAACAGTGTCATCAAAATCAAGATAAACCCTATCATAATCAATTTCATAGTTAAAACGATTAGTCAATGCCCTATCTATTGTCAATCTATTTTTATTTGCAATTATGCTTACATCAACTCCCAAATGGACATATAATGTTAATAATGGGAAGTTGATTCCAGTATTTCGATGCAGTGCCATTGTTCCGGCGATTCTTGGAGCGATTTCCAATAGCTTATATTGATTGTTCCCATCTTTTTTGAGCTGGAAAAACCATGCTCCGTCAAAAGTCAATTTTGAATTGATTGTTTCTGCAATTTCTCTTACAGTTTCTTCCATTTTAATGGTTATTGCATTAACGCTGATTCCATCTTTAACACGGATTCGTTCTCTCATTTCACAATATAACAATTCACCTTTAGCTGAAAAACAATCGATAGTGAATTCATCATTTGGCAAATATTCCACAGCTATTAAACCGGGATTTTCAAAGAAATGATGCCTTAGGTCATCTACACTATTTGCAATTGCCACACCCTTTGCTCCCTGGCCAATATCAGGCTTTAAAAATATTGGAAATTCGCCTTCAGTAATGGATTTGACATGATTCAACTCATCAAAACTGTCTATTGAGATATCATACATCTTAGGTATGAAATCACAGCCCTTAAAATATGCATAAGTTTTACTTTTTGACCTGCAAATATCGCAGGTTTCATCATTTGAGACAACCACATGAGCATTCAGGTCATCCTTAAGTTCAGCGAGCTTTAAAACAACATCATCATGAGAAGGATATATCAAATCAATATCATATTCATCAATAATCTTGTTTAAGTAATCCAACAGATTTTCATCATCAATGAAAGGAATATCTGGAATATAATTTTCATATACAAATTTTCCATGATCATCGACACTTGAACCCCCGAACAGCTTAAAATCCTTACTGTATTTTAAAGCATTGTGGATTTCCAATCCTATTTCGGAACCGCAAGGGAATACTAAAACATTTTTCATAATATCCTTAATTATTCGAAATTGTCATTGACTTGTTTAAGATAAATCGCTTCATTTTCCATGATTTCGTTGATTTCAGGAAACTTCCTAAGTCTTCCCATCCTTTGATGGAATGTCAGAACCCTAGGAACTTTCCAGTAATCTCCATAATAATTATTCAGATAATAATCTTTATCTTTTGGACCTGGAAACTCATATTTACCAAATTTAACTCTTTTGAATGGTTGAATACCATCAGTATTGAAAACTTGCAGTTTATTTAATCTATTCGGACCTGCAGAACCTTCAACACCATTCAACATGAAAGGGGTTTGATCTCTTGTCAAATTCAAGCTTTCATAAACTTTAGCAATGGACGCTTCGTAATCGCCGTTACTGTCAACCAAATCATGATAGTATTGAAGCCTGACATCCTCATATAACTGACCAAAGTCTTCTCCATTATAGTCTTTCATGTAATCAAATGGGAAAACATCCAATGCGGTTAAGTCAACACCATCTTTAAGGTCATTATAATAGAACAGCTGTAAAAATGAAGTTGCACCTTCGACAAAAGCGTTCCTTTGCCTGAAATTTATTTTGATTTTATTGTCCAAATTATTTCTTTCAAGCTCTTCTGGAAGAACATCAACAAATTCGTCATAATAGCTCCTCATCATTCCGGAATCCATATCATCATCCCAAGGAATAAAGCCATCATGTCTGATTGCTCCCAAAAACGTTCCTCCTCTCATCCACCATTCAAAATCATATTTTATACATATATTATCCATGAATCTTAATAATTCTAAAGACAAATCTCTGAAATTTTGAAGTAACGGGGACGGAGTCAAATCATAGTCCAAAAATAATGTATTTAAAAGCCTATTTGTTGAATTATTTTCTTTTTCAAGTCTTTCGACCTTTTTAGTTAGTTTATCAATTTGCTTTTTATAATGCTGAACTGAACCACTACTGTTTAAAATTTTATTTCCAATCTTCTGTTTGATACCCATCGAAACACCTTATTTAAAAACTTTTTCAATAATCCTTTTAGCGGAATCACCTTTACATAAACTGCAGAATCTTTCGTAAAATTCATCGTATTTATCACTATATTCACTAGAAACATCATCTATATTTTTGATAATATCTATCAACTCATCATTATCCTTTATAAGTGGTCCTGGAAGTTCTTTTTCCATATTTAAATACAAACCACGCACATTTTCAATATAATGATTCAAATCTGGTACGAAGAACAATATTGGCCTTCTTGAATGTGCATAATCAAAGAACACGGATGAATAATCAGTAATCAGAATGTCGGATAAAACATACAACTCTTGAATATCATCGTAACTTGACAAATCAATCGCAAAGTCCTTAAGCTTTTCGTCTATCCTTAAATTCTCAGACACCAAATGGTGCATCTTTAATATTACAACATATTCATCTGAGAATTCCTCATATAACCTCTCCAAATCAATTTCTAAGTTAAAATAATGCTCCCATGACTCATTTTGCTCATCATCCTTCCATGTTGGAGCGTATAAAATTATCTTTTTATTTTCTTCAATGCCCAGTTTTGATTTTAGCTTCTTAACAAATTCGGCATTGTCCTTAAAGAAAATATCATTAATAGGATAACCATCCTCTAAAACTTCTTTATCATACTTAAATGCTCGTTTGAATATTTTTGTAGAATAAGGATTAGATGAAATTAAATAATCCCAATTTCTAGATTCATTATAGAAATTTTCCCTTCCTTGAACTTCAGGGCCCGGAATTGTAATGTCATATCCTAATTTTTTAAGAGGAGTGCCGTGCCAAGTCTGCAGGTATACATTTCCCGGCCTTTTTGTGTGAATCGGGAAAATGATATTGTTAATCCAGTATTTTGATAATGCGAGATATTTATAGTAATCCCCCGGTTCAAACCTATCAACAATGATAGGATTTCCAGGAATAATCTCCTTATCATCTCCAGAATATGCCCAAACAAAGGTATACTCCTTATCCATTCCCATTTCAAGCATCGCTTCATACAGATATTTTGGATTGCCTGTATATGACTTTCCAAAAAAGCTTTCAAAGAAAATCATCTTTTCATTCAACTTATTTTTAGATGCATTGGAATATATGGTTCTTCCACATGCAATTGTATATGATCTCATCCAAGCGGATTCCGTTGTAATCCATAAAGCCAGCGAATGTTTATTTTCAGTTGCATAATAGGAGTATACGGTATCTCCATCATTAATTTTAATTAAGAATCTGTCTTCATCATTTTCAAAATATCTGAATGTTGACAGGTCAATCAGAGACTGATAATAAATGTCATCATCATAAATTCTTATATAAAAATCCATTCTCAAATCTAAAATTCTTTCAGAGGAACTTTTAATATCATCAATAATACCTTCAAATTCATATTCCCTACTATTTGATTCATCAACATTAAAATTTAAGTCAAATACATTGCTTTGACTGTCACGACGATGATTTGCAATAATTGTGACCTTATCTATGGCGTTTATATCATCATTCAATAAAGAAAAATTACCCTTAATTAGAATTTTATTGCCTTCGGTGACTTTCAGCTCTGTTATTGAATAATCAAAATCAATATCATCTATTTTAATGGATAAATTTCCATAATTTGTTTTATAGGAGTTTAAAACAAGATTGTGTTCATAAGAAACTGCCTTGAAAAATTGATTATGGGAAGTGAAGAAAATTCTTTTTTTAAAAAAGATATTATTCATTTTAACTTTAAAATAAAGATCTAATGTGCCTTCTTGAGCCATATCCATCAATTCTGAAACTGAAAAAATTGCAGTAGATGATTTGACGGCACTAACAAGTCTTCTTCCACTTAACCTATGTTTAATTTCAATGAATGAATTAGGAATAACTCTTTTATGAGTCTTAACAATTATTTCATCACCATTTAATTTCAAATCAACAGTGGGTCGAGTATAATAACTAGCATATCTGTTAATAAATCTTTTTGCTAGATTTTTACTTTTACTTTTAATATTCATTAATAAAACACCATAATCATTTCAATTCAATTTCAATAATTTTACAAATCTTTTCAATATCATCAACAGTTAAATCCAAGTATAATGGAAGTGAAAGAATAGTGTCGCTGACATCCTTAGCAATTGGAGTATTTCTATCAAAGTCATATGCCGGAAATTCATTACATGGAGGATAGAAATATCTCTTAGGAAAAACATTGTATTCTGGTAATTTTTCAAACAAATGAGTTTTTTCATCCAAAGAATTCAATTTAATTGTAAAATATGCATAATTATATTCCACATTCTCTTTAGGCCTCAAGACTTTAACTCTACCCTGATTTTCAAGGCCAGACAAGCATTCCAAGTATTTTTCATACAATACTTTTCTTTTTGAAATTGCATCACTAACATAATTAAGATTAATCAAACCCATTGCTGCTTCAAATTCATTCATTTTAGCATTTACACCTAAAAACTGCACTTCCTCCTTATCTGGAGTAATTCCAAAGTTTTTTAAGGCTTTAAATTTGTAAGTTAAATCATCATCACTGAAAATCAATGCTCCCCCTTCAATTGTATTGAAGACTTTGGTTGCATGGAAACTGAACATGCTGATATCCCCATAAGATGCAATTGGATTATCATTAATTTTAACTCCAAATGCATGAGCTGCATCGTAAATTACCTTTAAATCATGTTTTTTAGCTATTTTTTCAATTTTATCAATATCACAGGGATTTCCAAAAACATGAACTGGAATAATTGCCGAAGTTTCATCGGTTATAAGATCTTCAATATTATCCGGATTCAAATTATAATTTTCAGGATCCACATCCGCAAAAACAGGTGTCAATCCATTATTAATTATTGCCTGAGTGGTGGATGCAAAAGTAAAAGGAGTTGTAATGACCTCGCCGGTTAAATCCAATGATTTTATAGCCATCTCCAAAGCATTATGACCATTAACAAACAACTCAATGTTGTCCACACTTAAAAATTCTTTTAGTTTCTCCTGAAACTCACGTTCTAAAGGACCGTTATTTGTTATCCAATTATTCTCCCAGATTTCCTTTACTTTTTTTTCATATTCTTCGATGGGAGGCAATAATGGTCTTGTAACCAATATCGGTTCGTTAAATTTTAAATCGCTCATGAAATCCCTACGTTAAAATTGATAATATAACTATTATATAAATAATCTGTTTTTTATAATATTAATACTTAAAGAATAATAGTATTATTTCACACCTATTACATCTTTTAGATATGGAATTCTATAACAAACCGCCATTATAGCCCATGAAATAAAAAACGTTGTGAAAAACAATAGTAGAATGAACGGTATAAAACTTAAATCATGCATAAAATACCTATAGAAAATTTCCATAATCACTCTGTGAATGAGATATATTCCATAGCTATACATTGCAATAGAAAAAACAGCCTTTCTAAACAGGCCATCCGGATTATACAAAAAGTTCGGATGGAAATTGAATTTGGAGAAATTCTTAAACAGTAAGAATATTCCAATGCTTAAGACCACATTCATTATAGACCAGCGGTCCATTAAAATAATATGCTTTGTATCTGAAAAGAGATACATGTGAACTGCTGCAAGTAAAAAGCCTATTATGCAAATCAATAAAGCCCAATATGGACTGTTAAATATTTTACGTTTAGTGTTTGCAAAATAATAACCTGCAACAACTAAACCTATCGGACCTGAAAAATAAGTTAATTCAATTGGGAACTCTTTAAATAATGTAAAGTCAAATATACAAGTAATCAACCAAATAACCAGGAAATATTCCAACTCTTCCAACTTTGAATTAAGAATCCATTTATTGAGAATAGGCATTATCAGATAAACTCCAAAAATCATCCAGAAAAACCAGTAAGGAGTGAATCCCTTATTATCTGCCATATAGGAATGATACAAATAATGAATGAAATTATTTAAATTAAAAGGGTCAATAGTGTGGACAAAAGTAAAATAATAAGAGAATGCCACAATAAACACACTTAATACAAATCCCCAGAATAGAAACGGTATTGTAATACGGGGAAGTCTCTTTTTAAGAAACGATTTGATATCCCAAACCCGTCCAAGCGACAATGCGCCGGACAACATTAAAAATAAAGGTACGCCTACCCTAAAAGTTGATCCTAAAAAACATGAAATAAACCACTTCCCAGAAGGGATAACAGCATATCCCGGTGCGGTCATGAACCTGGTACTGTTAAAGATATGGATTATTACAACTGCAATGATTGCAAATGCTCTTAAGGCATCAAAATAAAAAATTCTTTGGGATTTATTATGTGTCATGTCTTTCAATATTATTTCAGATCAGATAAAGATGCTCCTCTTTCCTGATATAACAATTCTCTGATTCTTGTTGATGAAATACCCTTGGTGTATGGGAAATAGATTATTTTGATATTGTTTTTTTCAAATTCCTTTTCATAATTTTTCCATTTTTCGGTTCCATACCAGTCATCACCAACAAATAAATAGGAAGCGCCTAGTTTTTTACACATTTCCAACTTATCCATATTTTCCTGTGGAACAACAGCATCAACGTATCTGCATGCCCTAACCATCTCAATACGTTCATCATATGGTATGAATGCCTTTTTATTTTTATATGAAACCAATTCATCAACAGTAACGCCAACAATTAACTTGTCGCACATTCCTTTTGCATTTTTTAATAAATTTAAATGTCCAATATGAAATAAATCATATACTCCAGCGGTATATCCGATAATCATATTATTCCTCGTTAAATTAAATCAATTATATATTATTTAGTTACTCATTAGTTTTATAGTTATGTCAGAATTTTTAAAAACTCTTCAATCGCTTCTTTGTTATATTCTTCATAGCTTGATTTAAGCGGTTTGACTTTACCTTCAACAAAATCAGACATTCCTTTCAAGAGCCCCTCCTGTGAATTTTCAACCAAATGACCTCCATAAGAGCCCATGCTTTTAGTTGCTTCAATATCAGTTGCAATTATTGGAATGTCCAAAGTATCCGCTTCCATGATGACCATAGGCCATCCTTCATGGAAAGATGATAAGATAAACAGGTCACATCTGGCCAAAATAGGCATCGGATTTGAAATGTTATTGATTAAAGTAATATTTTTGCCGCATTCAACAGAATCAACTAATCTACAAGTTTCATCAAATGAAACCCCATATCCTCCAATTATTATCAATTGGGAATCAGGATGATCCTTGCAAAATTCATTGAAAGCTTTAATTAATCTCTTATGGCCTTTTTCAGGGGAAAATCTGCCAATAGTAATGAATTTGTAGGCATCCTTTGATAACACCTCATGAATGTCATTATTATAAACAACCGTATTTTCGTTAAGCTCGATTTCTTTTTTGGAGTTTTCCATGATTGATTTATAGTCATTTAAATTGTGAACAACTGAAACATTATCCTTTCGTCCGCTGATTTTGCTTGTTGGTTCTATCAAACCTGGTGAAACCACACAGACATGATTAGCTTTCGAGTATGCCTCCTTTAAAATATTGAGGTTCTGATTTCCTTTGCATTTTGCCTCCTGAATCATGTCATTATGAACCCAAACGGATGAATTTAACCCGGATGATGCAAACATCAATGTCTCATCATGATTATATCCATCAAAATCAATTACAGCATCAAACTTGACTGTTCCGAACTGTTTATCAAAGGACCTTTTAAACAATTTGTGAAGACTTTCCGGACAGTCTATTTCATCTTCTGAGAGATAAAATTTGTTATAATCCATTTTTTCCTTAACCGTTGGTGTCAAATTAAATCTTATGGGCAAGACCTCAACATTTTCAGGAATCAGCTCAAAGATCTCTTCATGATTTTCCAGTATATTCTCTTCCCATTGTTTGAATGTTATGAAAAAGTTATATTTTGTCCTATCAATACAATTTAGCAAATTAAAAAGAGATGAAGCAATACCGAACTTATACAACGCCCCAGCAAAGATTAAAATGTTGGGATTGTTATTTTCAATAGCCTTTTCACTGCAAACATTTTCATCTAAAAAGATATGTCTGCAGATGTTTTGAACTGCATTCGGATTATCATACTGGCAAAATTTATCCAGAAATTCGGAATCGTCATAATTCTTAGGGGAATTCAATTCAGTGACCAATTCATCAATTGTCTGCACTTTGGGAAACGGCAAATCAGACAATGGGAAATAGAATCCTCTATATGAGCAGTAATCTTCTTCATCATAATTAAATAGAATAATTTTACGTCTAGTGTTTGCAAAATCAAAAAATACTGACGAGTAATCGGTTATCAATATATCTGCCAAATTAACGATATCATAGATTTCATAGCCCTGAGGAAATGCTTTAATATGTTTGAATTTTTCAAAATCTATTTTTGCTTCGTTTAAAACATGTAATTTAGCGAATAATACCTGGTCATCATTCAATTTCCCGTCAAGTTGTAATAAATAATTTTCAACATCACTTTTTTGACCCTCATTGTCACGGTCCATCAGGATTCCTCTGAATGTAGGCATATAAATAAATATCTCCTTGCCCTCCAAATCCAATAGCTTCCTTAAATCATTTGAATCGTTAAAGAAAATAGAATTGCGCGGATAACCTTCAAGCAATATCTTTCCGGGATAAATCCTTTCAATCATGTAAGAATTGAGCATCTTATCCATCATAAAATCATTCGGATATAACAGATAATCACTAGAAAGCAAAGGATGCTGCACATTTCCGATTCTATGCTCTTCGGCAGTATTGTCCTTACCCATCACTTTCAATGGAGTTCCATGCCAAGTATTGACAAAAACCTGGCCTTCTCTTTTGACATATTTAGGTCTGATGCCCGAATCGGTAAAGATATATTTCGCCTTTTCCAGGGTTTTTGTGGCCATTGCCTCTTTAGTGATGATTTTATCAATTTTTAAGTTATAATTTTTCTGATATGCCTTTATTTTATCTACTACTTGGGGCTTTGCATGAACATGGATTTTTAAATCACCATATTTTCCAGTAGATAACTCTTCAGTTATCCTGAATATATTTCCAGTGAAATCAAGTCCGTCACGGGATTCCAAATAAACCAAATTATCGTCAATATCCTCATCATAATAATTATTAAAAATCATGGAATTGACTGCACAATCCTTAAGATTACGTATTTTAGATTTAAACCCCATTTTATCACAAAAAATAGTATTAGTAACCGTAACCATCATCGATTACTAATGAATCTACGCCATGATACTCCTTGTTGAATAAAGTTCCATTATAATTAGTGTGAACCGTATAATTTCCGTTGTTATATGTTGTTAAAACAACTGAAGCCCTACCTAAATCATCGGTTACAACATCATAATTATTTCCCCAACCTGAATCATCTAAAATCTTAATGTGAATAGGCTCACCGGGATAAACATTTCTATACTCATCAGTCAAGACTATTTGAAGCGCTTCCCCATTTTTCAATGAAGAATTACTAACCACATCAACTCTTGTGTTGTGGGAATTGGCCTGGATAAATAAAAATCCTCCAATTACAATTATTAGAATTATAATCACTAAAGTAATAATGCTTTTTGATTTCATACTTTCACCTAATCATTGTGAACCAATAGCACATCCCTATCGCTTTTTTTAAGCACCTCTTCAGTTATACTGCCAAGCACGAATCTGTGAATTCCGCTCTTACCCGATGCGGATATAATAATTAAATCAACATCTTCTTTTTCTGCAACATTATTAATTTCTTCAGCCGGAAAACCAGTGACAACCATCTTTGTAACATTCATATCCTCATCAAATTTAGATGCCATACTATCTACAAATCTATGGGCATCCTTTTTAAGTTTATCATTTACTTTTTTAACTTTCCTTCTGGATTGAAAAGCACTAGAGGTCAATCTACCTGCAACAGACAAAACAATTACTTCACCATCTTCAGCAATTATATTCTTTACTCTTTCAACTTCCTGGTCTGCATAGGCCGAACCGTCTGTAGGTAATAATATTTTTTTATACATATGCTTGCACCTTTATTATATAAAAATAATTATTGATTTCATAGTTAATAATATTTTAGTGAAAATGAAATATTTGTGAAAAATGAGCATTCTAAAAAAAATTAAAAAAAGAAGATTATAAAAGAGATTTTATAGCTTCTTTTACATCACTTAAATCTTCAGTTGGTTCGAATCTGCGAACCGCATTGCCTTCTCGGTCAACTAAAAACTTAGTGAAATTCCACTTGATGTCATTGTTGTCCTTGTAATGTCTGTCCATCATCTTGACAACAAGCTTAAGCTTTCCAGCACCTTTACCAGTCAAACCAACAAAAGGCTGTTCATTCTTAAGATATTCAAATAATGGAGAGGCATCTTCACCGTTAACATCAACCTTTTCAAAGATTGTGTATGGAACAAGCCATTTGGATCGGCAAACTTCAGTGATTTCTTCAGTTGTTCCCGGTGCCTGACCTCCGAATTGATTGCATGGGAAATCAAGGATTTCAAAACCTTGCTCGTTGAATTCGGCATATATTTCGTTTAATTCTGTGTATTGTGGAGTAAAACCACATTTTGTTGCTGAGTTTACTATTAAAAGTACTTTGTCTTTGTATTGTGATAGTGAAACTGTATTTCCGTCACCATCTTTTACTTCAAAATCATATACTGACATAAAATGCCTCCTTGAAATTAAATTAACATTGAATCTATTTAAACCTATTGCTAAAAAAAACTATAAATTATGCTAAAATAAGATTTTAATATATGACAAGACAAGACAAAATAATAAAAACCAGTGTGATAGGAATAGTCGTCAACCTAATTCTTGTTGCATTCAAGGCATTTGTTGGAATAGTGACAAATTCCATTGCAATTACATTGGATGCCGTCAATAACCTGACTGATGCGTTGTCTTCCATCATTACAATAATTGGGGTGAAACTTGCCAATAAACCCCGTGACAAAAAACACCCATACGGGTATGGACGTATAGAATACATTTCATCTGCAATCATTGCGGCAATCGTCTTATGGGCAGGAGTAACCGCATTCATGGAATCATGGCCCAAGATTTTTACCCCTGATGCTACAAACTACACCACCGTTTCACTTGTAATCATTGCAGTTGCCGTTATAGTAAAACTTGCATTGGGCCAATATGTGAAGCGTGTTGGTAAGGATATCAATTCACAGGCACTTGTAGCTTCCGGAAGCGATGCACTTTTTGATTCGATACTGTCACTGTCAACATTGCTTGCAGCAATAATCTCCATATATTTCCACATTTCACTTGAAGGGATTCTTGGAGTCGTCATATCCCTAGTAATCATTAAAGCAGGTGCCGATATGATTAAAGAAGTAGCCGACAGCATAATCGGTGAAAGAATCGATTCAGATTTATCCAAAAAAATCAAAAAGTCAATACGCGAACTGCCTGAAGTTTATGGAGCCTATGACTTGAGTCTGCATAATTACGGACCTGAAAAGATGTCAGGATCTGTACACATTGAAGTTGATGATACGCTAACTGCATTGGATATTCACAAGCTAACAAGAGCATTGCAACTAAAAATTTATGAGGAATTTACTATTTTCCTTACTGTTGGAATATATGCAAGAAATGACAAATATGAGGATGTTCGCAACTATTTAGAAGAGATCATAAGCGAATATGAAGAAATACTTGAAATTCACGGATTTATAGTTATTGAAGAACAAAATCTCGTAATGTTTGACATCATCATGGAATTTGGTGCTGATAGGGAAATGATTGAAAACGAAATACGGGAAAAACTTAAATCAAAATATCCTCAGTTCAACTATGAAATGATTGATGATTACGATGTGAGTGATTAATATATACTAGTTTAGACAAATAATATATCAAGGTGATAAACAATGGAAAAAAATAAAATTGTTTTAATTGCTATTGCAATTCTCGTGATTGTACTTTTAGCAGTTGGAATTTATATTGCCACCACTAACAGTGATTCATCAGTAAATAATGTTACTGCTAATAACACTACTAAAAATACAACAGTTAATAACACAAATCATGTCATTATGATTGATAAAAACGGTAATGCTACAAATGACACTGTTGTTGGAGACAATTCACCAAGAAACGACACAAAGACTAACAATACAACTGCAAGGGTATATAATCCTCAAACCGATTCATATGTAACTGTAGTCGGCGAAGGTTATGACGTTGAAGTTGACAGATGGTACACATACGATACAGATGGTGTAAGATACTACAATACAAGAATTAAATAATTTTAATTCTTTCTTTTTTTATTTTATGAATATGGAATTTGTCAAATTATCCCTATATGTTGTTTCATCCCTCAGCGATTCGATGTGATGGATGACATTCAATTTCAAATCCTCTAATTTTATACGGATTTCTATATCATTGAAATCCACCTGAAACTGAAACAGATATTTCACTTCCATATCATAGTCATATATTGCCCAATTAGGTCCATTAATGTCTAAAAGTTGAATGGACCACCTATTCATGATTTTGGTGATTTGTGAGGTTACATCGTCAACGTCAAAGTTTTCATCAAGAAAAATTTCCTTCATTGATACAGATCCTCAGATTCGTTTTGAGGAGCAAAATTAAGCTCGATTTCATCACGGTTGAATATGCCGAATGTGGTAATTTCACTTTTGCGAATGCTTAGTGCCTGACCCTCATTATTATCCTCAATTGATATCAAACTGACATTGAGCCATTCATCATCCTCGGAAAGGTAAGAGCAAGGCTCGAATAACTGAAATTTAGTAATAATTGTTAAAAGCAAGTCACTGATGTCTGCACTTTTACCTGTGTGTTCCTGATTTAGGTTTAAAATTTTGTCTTTCACATTCATGAATGTAGTTATGTTGTTAAAATATAAGTCATTTTCTAAAGTGAAAATTTAATTTTAGATAACATCTATCCTTCATGAATGGAGACGAGTCGGCCAATGTTTGAAGCAGCAACTTCACATCCGTCATTTAAAATCAGCCAGATAGCCTTAATGAAACCTTCATCATTAAGAATTTGACAGTTTTCCAATACCAATGCTGCATAATTTGGCCTATCCAAAACATCAATTAAAAATTGTTCCTTTATTTCTTCACGCATTTCCTTGTCAATCAAAGATTCCAATATTTCCTTAATGGACACCGCAAAGGTATTTCCAATAGATTTTGTAATTTCAATTTCGTCTTTTGTCATTTCCCCATCCATTCTTTGTTCAATTTGAGTAAAGGAAGAGTAATCCTGAAAGCCGAAAATCGTAAAGCGTCCCTCAACGTTATGGGCAGCGTATTCATCAATCAATTGGGTGAAATGGGTATATGACAATATAAATGTAACTAATGATTCAGTGAGGGAGTTTCGAGTGGAGTCCAATAATTTGCAAAGAATATGAATCAGTATTTCCTGGATTAAAAAATGAGACAATTCATGAATCAGAGTAGTGATTTGAAGGGATTTGGTTTGTCTGTCGTCAATGAAAATGGTGTCTGATTCAAAATAACCCAACTGACTTCCAGATGACTTGAATTCCACTTTAACAAAGGATTTTATAAACAATATTATTTTTTCAAGGATGTCAAGCTCATCAAAGTCTATCTCATTATCCTTAACCAAACTATTAAAATACACAAAAGCCTGGGATTTGATATCATGCAGAATAGTCGAATAATCGTCGATTGTAAAATCAAATTCATTAATTTTTATGAGATTGTTCCCATTTAACAATTCTTCAAAGGACTTGTAATCATTTTGCCCATTGAATATGAAATGGGGATTTGATTCTATATCTCCAACATCAATCTTATCGGAAAATTCTTTGAGATGAACCAGACAGTGACGGCAGACAATTTCCTCCTTTGGATATCTGAGACCACATTTGGGACAATATTTGGAAAGTGTTGCCTCATCTAATGAAGATTTTAAAACAGCTTTGTCCTTTTCTACAACTTCATCAAAACTGTAATTATAATCCAGTTCATTGACAACATCAGCATCAATGCGGGACTCCTTGTATGAATCTTTATCCAATGAAACCTCTTTAAAATAACATTTTGAAAACATTAACGGCTTATATTCTTTTAAAACCTCTTTAATCAATTTTGATTTTTCACTATCCTCTCGACTATATCTTGACAGATTATTAATATTTCCGGTCATGAAAATCCCCACAAGTTGATAATATTTTTAACTTAATTACTTAAAAATTTTTCACAAAATCCGATAAATTAGAAAACTTTAATTTATAATGAAATATATATAATTAAATTAATGAAAACAATAGCTATTGGTGTTGGTGAAAACGAAAATATCATACAAGCTTGTCATATTTTCAAAGAAAAACACCCAAAAACGGATATAAAATTAATATATAGTGATGATGACTTGATAAAAGCTGTCTTAGACAATAATATCGATGCAGTAGTTCGTGGGTCCCTTCCTGCCTCCAATATCATGCAATATCTCAAGAAACAGTACCCGAAACTATCAAGAGCAACATATGTTAATGGAAATGGACATGAGTTTCTATTGTCTCCCGTTGGGATTGATGAGGGAAATACCATTGATGAAAAATATGAAATCGTTCTTAACTGTATTGATTTTCTTAAAAAAGTAGACAAAAAACCTAAAATCGCAATTTTAGCCGAAGGAAGGGAAGATGACTTTGGAAGAGGTAGTGAAGTATCAAATTCAATAATCGACAGCAAAAAATTAACAAAACTAATTCAGGAAAATACTTCAGAAGATGTTGAAAATTACTTTATTTTAATAGAAAAAGCCATAAACAGCAAATCCAATATTATCATCGCTCCTAACGGACGAGTGGGAAACATAATTTTCAGAACACTTGTTCTTCTTAATTCATGGCCAAGTCATGGAGCTGTAACATTCGGCATGGATAAGATTTACATTGATACAAGCCGAGACCAAAGCATTGATGGATATATCCGTAGTTTAATATTAGCAGATGAATTATCAAGATAAGTGATGAAAATGTCAGAAAACATACTTTATAGATTATATGAATGGTACATTACTCGTGGTTTAAATCCTGAAAAAATGCCAAAACATGTTGCTATAATTATGGATGGAAACAGAAGATACTCCAAACTTCAAGGAAACATTGATGTTGTTAAAGGTCACGAAATAGGAGTTGACACCTTAGAAAAGGTTCTTGACTGGAGTATAGAACTTGGAATCGAAATCATTACCGTTTATGCTTTTTCAACAGAAAACTTCAACAGACCGGAACACGAAGTCGAGGGACTGATGAACCTGTTCGTCACAAACTTCAAAAGGCTAGTGGACCATGAGAAAATTCATAGAAATGAAGTTAAGGTGAAAGTTGTCGGCAGAACCGATTTAATACCTGAAAGCGTGCGTGAAGCAATCAAGGAAGCGGAAGACGCAACTGCGCATTATAAAAAAAGATTATTTAATATAGCTATTGGTTATGATGGACGTTTGGAAATCATAGATTCAATTAAAAAGATTATTGAACAGGTGCAATCCGGTGAAATCACCGTCGATGATGTTGATGAAGATCTTGTAAGCAAAAACCTTTATACTGAAGGTCTGGCTGATCCCAACTTGATTATCCGTACCAGCGGCGAAGAGCGTCTAAGCGGATTTCTGCTTTGGCAGTCATCCTATTCCGAGTTGTATTTCTGTGAAACTCTATGGCCGGAACTTAGAAAAGTTGATTTTATAAGGGCCATCAGGTCATATCAAGAGCGTGAACGCAGATTTGGAGTTTAAACAATGATTGATACCCATTGCCACATTGATTTTAAGGACTTTGACAGTGACCGTGAGGATGTCATCAAAAGAGCCAAGGAAAAACTTGACCATGTAATCGTTTCCGGATACAGCAATGACAGCAACATGGATGTCTTGCAACTTTCAAAAGATTATGAAGGCTTTATCTATCCTACTTTTGGTTTTCACCCAGTTAGCTCACAAAACGCCACAGAATCAGACATCAAAACAGCCCATGAAAATATTGACAAATATCTTGATGATATTGTAGCGATTGGCGAAGTAGGAATGGATTACTTTTATGTTACAGACAAGGCATTACGTGAAAGGCAGCAGGAAATATTCAGAGGATTTTTAGAACTTGCAAATGAATACAAAGTACCGATTGTCATGCATGTGAGGGACTGTGAGAAAAAGGCAGTCAATATTATCCCCGAATATGAGGATATACCTTATTTCGTTTTTCATTGCTATGGAGGTAGCCTTAAGACCGCCAAAAAGATTATGAACATGGACAATTGCGTGATGAGCTTTTCCACAATGCTGTGCTATTCAAAACACCATCAGGATCTTATTGAAAAGATAGACCTTGACTATGTACTAACAGAAACCGACAGTCCATATCTTGCCATGACAAAAGAAGAGAGAAACGAACCTGCAAATGTTGTCAATGCAGTTCATAAAATCGCTGAGATAAAAAATATGGACGTTGCGGCCGTTGATGAAATTACCACCAGCAATGCCCGTAAAATTTTCAAAATCTAGTAATGAAGCGTGAAATTCAGATTAATCAGAACATCCTTATTTTCTTTAACTGCTTCTATTTCCAATTCAAATTCATCCAAATCATTTTTAACAAGATTAATCAGATGATAATCCAGAAGAGAATCATTCAAATATACAATGAATTGATTCCTGTCTATCTTTACAGCTTTCCGACAGAATAACTTAAAAGCATAGAGATAATACTCCAATCTAAAAATCAGATCTTCCCTATCTCCATTGCCGTTGATGAAATACTCCTTCAAGTCATTTTGCAGTATTTTTCCCTCATCGCCAACATCTGCCTTGAATGTTTCCATTTCAATCAAATCATTCATCAATTGCTGTTTTTCTTCTTCATCATACATTTAATCACTTAACTTGAATTTCAATTTTAAAAGATTATATGAATTCGGCAAAAATGTGACAGTAAACTTATCGAATGCATCATCCAAATCACGTAATAGACTAAATTCCAAATCATCAGGAATAACGTATAGAACAAAAGAATCGTCCTTGATTTCAACCCCCAACTCTTCAAAGACAGGAACATTAAGCTCTGAAATGAATAAGTACTTGTAGACAATCAGTTCATAATCATTTACTTGCTTTTTGGATTTGAGTATATCCACCAACTCATCCTGCAGTTTGGATGCAATTTCCCTGAATGTCATGGTTAAAACCGTTTGTACACATTTAACTTGTGTGACTTGTCATGATACTTGTCCGGATCCTGCAAGCTGTCAAAAGTGCTGTTGGGCATGAATTGGCTGCAGGTATCATTAGGATTTGTGTGGCCATTTCCCAAACGGCAAACCACTCCCTGAGCGGAGCCATTGAGTTGGGTGACCGTTTGCCAATACTTGCAGTTAAGGCATACCCTGTCATTGTTGACTTCTGAAACGTTTATGCCGTCAAGATACATTGCACACCTAAAGCAAGTCCCTTTCAGCAAATACCTCTTTAGCAGCCATCACTGCATTGATTGCTTTTGGAAACCCGCAATAAGCGCTCATCTGCATCATGATTTCAACAATCTCAGTGGGAGTATTTCCAACATTCAATGCTGCATTGATATGCTCTTTAAGCTGAGGAATTGTTCCAAGAGCCGTCAATGCTGAAACGGTACATATCTCACGAGTCTTAAGGTCAACCTCATCACGAGTATATATTTCAGAATAAGGATATTCAATGACGAACCTGGACAAGTCCGGAGCGATATCATCGAGTTCCTTAAATATCTCTTCAACTGACTTATTCTGAATATCTTCTAAACATTTTTTACCTTTTTCATATCTGTTCATAGTAATAGTATATTCCTAAATCCATTTAACATTAGCGGTTGTGTAAACATAATGGGGAGAAAATACCGGATTATATAATTTATTCGTTGAAGCGGTACTGTTAAAGCTAAATGCAATTGATTTTCTCAAATTATAGTTTATCCTATCCCCAATGGAAACCAATTCTGAATTGCTGAAGCGTTTTGATGTTTTGGCATAAACCTTGAACTGTATTCTCTTTTTATCATAGTTTATGTCATGACCCAAATCCTCATAAGAAATGTTAACTATCTCAATGGAATAGGGATACAGCAAACTTGTCTTTGATGCCAAATAGTCACGAAACGTATCATCAGGATAAATTGCCGATGAGGAAGTTGCAACACCTTCATTTGCACCACTTCGAGCAGCACTCATCGCAACATTCAATTCCTGTTCATTGGATACGAAAGCTATTGACAGCATGACAACCAATATCAAAACACCAAATAGAAATAGGAATTCTGATGAAACCTGTCCCCGGTTATCCATCATGAGATAACAACCCCTTCAGAGGTTTTTGTTATCATATATCCCCTTCCGCTTACCAGTTTATATTTGGAGTTTAGATTTGTGAACATCATCAATGTCTCACCTTTTTTCTCGTCATATTCCATCGTCACTGAGTTCCTTTCAACGGTTATCTCAAAATATCCCTTATCGGATGGC
This sequence comes from uncultured Methanobrevibacter sp., assembly GCA_902794475.1. Lineage (GTDB taxonomy): Archaea > Methanobacteriota > Methanobacteria > Methanobacteriales > Methanobacteriaceae > Methanocatella. The sequence continues at coordinate 66,021 of CADBHR010000001.1, forward strand.
AACCTGACATATTTTGAATATCCAACACCATTCGAGTTTACCTGACTGATCTGATTGGCCACATCATCCAGAATCAGCCTATGAGTTACACTATCTTCAATATTCAAACTTGACGATATTGCTGATGATGCATAAAATAACACTCCTAAAGCAATAATGATAAGAATAAATAATGAAAATAAATATTCAATTGAAATAAAACCTTTATTATCCATATTTCTAAATTATTTTAAATATTAATAAACTTTGCTCAAAATCAAAGTCAATTTTGATACCAAATTATTAAATAATATATGAATTAAAGATAATATCATGAAAGGTAAAGTTGTTTTTATTGGTGCAGGACCTGGAGATCCTGATTTAATCACCGTTAAAGGAAGAAATGTAATTGAAAAAGCTGACGTAATTATTTATGCAGGTTCACTTGTCAATAAAAATGTTTTATGTCCTGCAAAAGATGAATGTGTTATCCACAATAGCGCTTATTTGAATTTAGATGAAACCGATGCAATAATAACCGAAGCGGTTAATGAGGGAAAATTGGTTGCCCGTGTACATACCGGCGATCCATCAATTTATGGAGCTATCGGCGAACAGATACGTGAACTAAAAAAGCACGACATCGAATATGAAATCATTCCGGGAGTAAGTTCCCTATTTGGTACTGCCAGTGTTCTTGAAGCTGAGTTAACTTTACCTGAGATTTCACAAAGTGTCAT
>CADBHR010000002.1 GCA_902794475.1 uncultured Methanobrevibacter sp.
TAAAACACAATAAAATTAATTAAAAAAGACAGTACACCCAATAGTGCAATTCATCCACAACTTGCAGAAGTTGTGGTATTCTTGCATTTTAAAGATAAACAAAAAAGAGACCGTCCCTTAATACTGCGGGCTCGTGAAAATAAAGTGCCCTTGCGTTCAACATACATTTTACTTGAATTTTTTATAAACATAATTAATCCCATTTAACTCCCTTGTTTAAAGCAATTCTTTTTGTTTAATCGAATGATACAACATTATTTTAAAAATATAATGTTTGAACGAAGAATTTATTAAAATTCAATGTCTTTAAACAAATTTTATTTAGATTAACGCCAAATTTTTTCCCCCAAAAAGGTATTATTCGATCAAACATAAAATTCATTGAATTTTAACATCGAATATTTAAATAAATTAATACTAAAAAAATATCAATTTTATTTAAATATTACGATATTTACTTTATATCTGCCCATATTTAAATATATTTGTTTAAATTTGAAAAAGAGAGTAAATTGGTTTATAATATTAAAAAATGAAATTTACGAAGGAAAATTTTAATTTAAGAAAAATTAGAATGTTAAATGAAATTTAAATGAAAATAAGGCAATGAAAAAAATGAAAGTTTCAAGATAAAATTTTCCATAGAACCAACTATGAAATGTTCAATTTTAATTCAGCATTTCAAATTGAAATGAATATTGCTCCAACAATATTCAATCATTCTAAAGAATATATGTTAATCAAGTAGTAATTTATCCCAAGATATCACTATTAATTCCTATTATAATATCATTTTCCATTATAAATTTGCCTTTAAATTCGTTTAGAATGGAGATATCCACGTTTTTTTCTGATTTTTTAATTTTGTGAAGATATTTTAAAAGAGATTTTAAAACATCAATTGAAACGTGTTTTTCAATTTTTTTAATGTTGTGATATATTTCACATAATGTTAACTCGTTATTTGCTTTTTCAATTCCTCTTGTTTTAATTCCTCTGAAATTACGAGATTCCAATAAAGTACCAAAACTAGTTTCAGCAAAATGTGCCCGACCTGCATAAATTTCCTGACCTTCTTTAGAATAATAGAACTCTTTTAAATCGGCAACGCCATCTGCATAAGGTTCATAAAAATATCTTTTGTACTGGGTATTGCATTCATCTTTAAATTTACAAGTGATGCAATAATCAGTATCATATCTCTTTGCTTTTTCGCCATTATTTTTATCAATGATTTTCATTGTAAACAATTCATGAGTGATTGGACATTTATAAGCATCTTTTTCTTTAATGTACTCAAATTCATATTTATTAAGACGTTTAACCTCTTTGATTCCTTTTTTCTCATTTTTCTTTCTTTTATCTTCTTTTAACATTTCCTGCCTTCTACCTGATCTTCTTTTATTTTTCATTTTTTCTTTTTTACGTGATGCATCAGCATCATCAGGGATTAAAATCCTAGTATTTCCTTTTGTTATTTCTTTTAAAAGTTCAGGATCCCAATAACCATTATCCAAACATAGAATAAAATCATCATGGTGCAATCTTGTTGTTGCTAGTTCTACCATTTTTTTGGATTCCCTTTGGTCTATAGGGACATTAGTGATATAATGGGCAATTCTAAAACCATATTTGTTGTCAGTTACTGTTTGATAATTATAGTTCAATCCCATTTTTTTATTTTTTCCAATAATGTGCCTGGATTCAGGATCTACAATACTTATGCTTTTTTCATCGTTAATATTCTCTTCCATATGCTTTATTTTATCCAATACTTTATTAAAATGTTTATCTGATTTTAAACTTTGTTTCAACAAGTGAAATCCGTTAGCATTAAGATTATAATGCAATTCATCGAAAAGATTTTTCAATTCCACTTTTAGGCTATTATTTTCATCATCAAAAAAATAACTATGTAATTTTTTCCATAACTCGGGATTTTTAACATTTTTGATTAGAAATTGCTTTAAATACTCGATTTCATAAGGATACATTATTTTAAAGTTATTACAGTATGCTTTTAGTATTGTTCCATCACCATAAATAATTTCCCCACTAATCAGCCCAGTTACACTTCCCAAATCTATTAAAAATTGATCAAATTTATCTATTAACTTAGTATAATCATTTTTAAATCTATTGAATGTATTTTTTGATGGTTTTTTACAATTCAATAGAAATTGGCAAGTTTCATCGTTGTTATGCATCCATTTTTCTAATTCTCGACAGCTTTCCTTATTATTTTCTTTACCCCAAAAAACAATAGCCAATAATTCTTCAGGTAAATACTTAATAGGTCTTCCAGGTTTTCCTCTTTTAACTTCAAATTCTTTTGGATATAATTCTTTGAAAATTTCTATGAGATATTTTAAATTAAAAACCGCATGATTTCTATTTAAATTAGATCCAACCTTTTTATGTTCAAAACAAGTTTGTACATCCACCATAATTAATCCAACTCATCATCAATTATCGTGAATTAACAAAAAAGAATCTAAAAATACAGACTGTAAAACTATAAATATAACCTTTCAAAATATATATTGATTGTAGGATTATATTTTAAAGATATATTTATTATATTTTTAGAATATCATATTGTATGACATTTTTCGATGAAAAAAATTAGGCCTTTTTTCATCGAATAAATTCATATAAAAACTTTTTTTGCTAATTCATAAGTAAATATTTATTTTTTAATGAATTTAAAACTTTTTATTAAAAATCAGATAGAATTAAAGTATGTTAGAATCTATACATAATGTTGTGAACTTTCACATATAAAACAAGCATCGTTAATTATTCGCATATTTTGCCTGCATCATTTGCAAGCCGCTGAAAGACGCCCCATATTTGTTAAAGAGACTTTCTCATTTGCTTGAACGAAAACATAAAAGACAAATATATCTTAAATCTCTTAAGTTACATTTCAAGTGAAATACTCATCCTGCTTTAACTAAAACTATATCCAGTTGGATAAGCCTTGCGAATAATATTATGGGACGCCCTCAAAAATTAAAAAAAAAGAAAATGTAAATTTCCAAAAAGAAAATTACAACATCAAACCATAATCAAAACTGCAAACATAAATATCAATAACAATATGGCAATAATAACATTATTATCAGAAGTTTGCGCATCCGCAACAGTTTGATTACCCACTGCTGTTTGATTACCATTTGCCGTTTGATTAACATCATCTGAATTGTTCAACGGAACATAAAACTGACCATACAAATTGGAATACCTGTCAAATCCAAACCCTTGTGTTGCTGAGCCTTTTGCAAAAAACGAAAGCGCACTCACAAGACATTTCGGCATTATTGTAAAATTTGAAAAACTTTCGCTTTCATTCCAGGTGTAATTTGCACTCACATTCCCATAATTATTTAAATAGTATATTATTAGGAATTTTAGGTATGCTGTTTCATTATCCGATAGATTATAATCTCCAAATGTTGATGTTATTGAATCGAAAATTTTCAGGTAAGTTTCGTAACCTTCTGCACTTTCATTTAAAGTGTAATTTGACGGATCGGCAAGATATATTTGATATTCATTAAGGAAGCTTTCAGATTCTGTCCAATTTTCATCTGTGCAATTTCCATATTTTTCCAAATAAAGAATGATTTCGCATTCCAGAAACTCAAAATCTGTGTAATCTGATTCATTGTAATCCTCATCATCATCCAAATCATCATCAGAATCATCCAAATCATCATCCTCGTCACCGAAACCATCATCAGAATCATCCAAATCATCATCCTCGTCACCGAAACCATCATCAGAATCATAACCATCATCAGAATCATCCAAATCATCATCCTCGTCACCGAAACCATCATCAGAATCATCCAATTCAAAATCATCATTAGAATCATCAATTAATTTAGAAGATGAATCATCTGTGGCATAAGTAGCACCAACAGCAATTAATATGATTATCACTAATATTAAAATTTTAAAAATATTTTTAAAACTAATCAATATTACCACCTGTAATATTAAATTTACACTTTATAATATATAAATGATAAAAATGAAATAGTTTATAAAAAAAAATAGTTAATGGGATTTAAATCCCATTAGTGAATGATTTAATCCAGTCAAATAATGCATCAAGGGAAAAACCACCAGTTGAATTGGTACCATTGAAAAGACCGCTGACTTTGTCTTTGTAGTAGTTTACATCGCCTTGAACATTTTGCACTTGTTCAATAGTGTTCGCCAAGTTCTCAATATCTGAATTTGTAATGTTGATATTGTTGGTTTGAACATGATTGTTAATGATATTCACAATTGTATTGTGATCTGTTACGTTATCTTTTGATACCTCTTGTTTTACGTCATCAACCAATTGTGATAATTTTTCAGCATCCACACCGGAATTTTCAACAATATCTGCTTGAGTGTAGATTTCATCATTTGCCGCTTCTTTTACATTTTCTGGAATTTCAACATTAGTAGCTTCCTCATAAGCATTCATTATTCCCGCAAGAGCAGATTCACCGGTAGCTTCCATTGGACTTGTCACATAAACATGGCCGCTGGTGATACCTGCAGATTTCAATGCTGAAATGTACATATTACCGGTAATTGTGGTAATTTTTGATTTGTCCACACTAACCTCCAGATTATCATTATCATTCAAATCCAGGTATGCTGAGGAAAATATTTGATCTGATGAGTAAGATTTACCTGTAATACCGCTTGATACTTGGTTAACTTGATCGGCAGTGATTACTTTTGAGTCCACATTATTCAAATCAACATTTGCTTGATTTACAAAGAATGCATCAACAACTGATTTATAACCATTGTTTGCATAAGTACTTTCACCATATGTTATTACAAGATTGGAATCGGTTGCAAATCCAGTTGGGATTAACAGACCCAATAGGATTAAAGCTAATATTGGTATTGTAATTCTTTTCATTATTTTCACCTCACTGAATTCCTATCATAAATTATCTTAACTAGTATATAAATGTTACAGTTTTTTGAAATATGTTAAGCATTATTTAAGTACAAAAACAATTGTGAAAAATAAACAAAGAAATAAGTTATTATTTTAAAAATTGTTCAATGTTTTAATTTTTTAAAACAATGGAAATCATTGTTAATTAAAACTTGTACAATCAAAAAAGTGCCGATGAAAATTAAATTGATTTTAAAGTATTAGATTAGCTTATATGAAAAGATGAACTTTTTAATTTAAGTGAAATTTTTGGGACAATATGAAAAATATAATTTTAATATAAATCAAATAGATATATTTAAGACAATTATGAAGAAACTACTAAAACCAATGAAAAATAAAATACCTCAGATAGTTTTTATTTTCATTTTCCTATCCATACAGGTTTATTGTGACCTAACACTGCCACAATACACAGCAGATATAGTAAATGTCGGCATTCAAAATACCAATTTCCAGTTTATCATAGATATCGGAATGATGATGCTTTTGATGGTGGCGATTTCCGCTCTTGCAACCGTAGGAGTGTCCTATTTTTCAAGCAGAGTGGCTTCAGGCTATGCAAAAGACTTACGAAAAATCATTTATAAAAAGGTTTTGAAATTCTCAAATCATGAACTGAATGAAATTTCACGCTCTTCATTAATTACAAGGTCAACCAATGACGTTAATCAGCTTCAAGGCGTTTTGGGAATGATCTTCATGACCCTTATCTTTGCACCGTTGCTTGGAATCGGAAGTATAATCAAGGTTTTTGAACTTCAAACAAACCTGTCATGGATCATATTGGTGAATTTCATTGCAGTGGCACTGCTTTTAATAATCGTTACTGTTAAAGTGCTTCCATACTTCAAAATTACACAGGAAATAATTGACAGGATAAACAAGACCACAAGGGAGATACTGATTGGAATACCTGTCATTAAAGCATTTGTAAGACAGGATTTTGAAGAGGCCAAATTCCAAAAAATCAACCAGGAGTTTTACGATGTCAATATCTACGTGTTCAAAAACCTATTAATCATGCTTCCACTAATGACCCTGATTATGAACCTGATGGTTGTTTTAATACTCTATTATGGAGCATATGACGCATTGAATGGAGGGGTGCTGACAGGAGACATAATCGCATTCATCCAATATTCAACACAAATCGTGACCTCATTTTTAATGATTGGTGCTTTCATGATAATTCTACCAAGAATTCTAGTTTCAGGAAGGCGTATAAGTGAAGTCTTAAATACTGAAATAACAATTGCCGATGGCAATTTAAATGAAATATCCTCCAATCCTACAATTGAATTCAGAAACGTTTCATACAAGTACCCCGGAAGTGAAAAGGAAACATTAAAGGACATCAATTTTACTTTAAAACCTGGAAAGACCACAGCAATCATTGGAGGAACAGGCAGCGGAAAATCAACAATACTCAATCTGATTCCCCGCCTTCAGGACCCAAGTTCCGGAGAAATCCTAATTGACAACGAAAACATAAAAAATTTCGAATTGAAGGCATTGCGGGAAAAAATTTCATTTACACCACAAAAGGCCATTCTATTCCAAGGAGACGTTAAATCCAATATGCAAATCGGTAAAAGCGATGCAAGCGATGAGGAAATTGAAAAGGCACTGAAACTTGCTCAGGTCGATTTTGTTGAAAACCTCGCCGAAGAGGTTACACAGGGAGGATCCAACTTTTCAGGAGGTCAAAAACAGCGCCTATCAATAGCCCGGGCAATCATCGGCCATCATGATTTCTATTTGTTTGACGATTGCTTTTCAGCACTGGACATGAATACCGAGCGTAAGATAAAAGAGAATCTGAAAAATCTAAAGGAGTCTTCAATATTAATCGTATCCCAAAGGATTTCAACAATAAGAGATGCCGATGAAATACTTGTAATGGACAATGGAAAGATTGTCGACAGAGGAACTCACAATAATCTCATGGAAAGCTGCGAAATCTACAGGGAAATCGTCAACATACAGATTGACAACATGGAGGCATTATCATGAGTCCAAGACCTCTCAAAAGGAAACCTCCTGAAAAAGCTGTTGACAACAAAAAAGCAATCAAAAACATTTTAAGTCTCCTTAAAGACCATAAGTTTAGATTAATACTTACTGTGATATGTGCAGTCATTTCCACAGTGTTCACGATTATTGCACCATTGCTTATAGGTCAGGCAACCACAACAATATTCATTGGAATAAACAACATTATCCACCATACAGGTTCAATTGATTTTGATACTTTGATTCATCTTTTGACAATTGTAGTCATATTATATGTTATCAGCTCCATTTTCTCTTATCTTCAAAGTTTCCTTTTAGTGAAGGTATCCACCAAAATCAGCTATGATTTAAGGGAAAGGATGATAGATAAGATTCTGCATTTGCCAATGAACAATGTTGAGGAAAACAAAAGGGGGAGACATACTTTCAAGGGTTACCAATGATGTCGATTCCCTTCAAAACGGAATTACCCAATCATTCATACAGTTGACAACAGCAGTAATCACCCTAATCGGAGTATTCATAATGATGCTGACAATCAATGTTTGGATGACATTGGCAACAGTCATCCTCGTTCCGATTGCATTTTTACTAATCAGGTTCATGACAAGATACTCCCAAAAGTACTTCCTAAAGCAACTGACATTTAAAGGTTCCCTGAATGCCCAGATTGAAGAGACCTTCACAGGACATGACATAATCCGTGCATTTAACCAGGAGAAAATTTCAATGGACAAATTTGAAAGCGACAACGAAAACTGGTTTAATCACGAATGGAAATCACAGTTCTATTCCAGCCTGAACGGACCATTAATGAACTTCATTTCAAACTTCACATATGTCGTGGTTGCGGTTCTGGGCGCCGTCTTTGTCCTTCAAAAGGCAATAGCAGTCGGAGACATCCTGGCATTTTTCCAGTATACCCAAAGCTTCAACAGACCCATCCAGCAGATTACAAGAGTGATGAATCAGATTCAAACTGCAATGGCTGCAAGTGAGCGCATATTTGAATTTCTCGAATATGATGACGAGGAAAATCCATCAGAGAAAGAAATTAGTGAAATCAAAGAGGAAATTGAATTTGAGAATGTCAGCTTTGGATACACCCCTAATGAAATGATAATTAAAAACCTGTCATTCACAGTTAAAAAAGGCCAGAAGATAGCAATCATCGGTGAAACTGGAGCTGGAAAGACAACAATCGTAAAATTGCTCATGAGATTTTATGACATTGATTCAGGTTCCATAAAAATCGATGGCACAGATATTGAAGAATATGACAAAAACAGTTTAAGGTCCATGATTGGAATGGTACTGCAGGATTCATGGCTGTTTTCAGATACAATCTCAAACAACATCCGCTATGGCAATCTGGATGCAAAAGACAGCGACGTCATTGATGCTGCCAGCCAGGTTTATGCAGATACTTTCATAAGACAGTCACGTGACGGCTATGAAAGCGTTTTAAATGAAGACACCGACAACATTTCCCATGGCCAAAAGCAGCTGCTCACAATAGCAAGAACAATCCTTTCCAGAAAAGAAGTGTTAATCCTAGATGAGGCAACATCCAGCGTCGATACAAGAACAGAAAAACTAATTCAAAAGGCTATGGATAAATTGATGAAAGATAAAACTAGCTTCATTATAGCCCATAGGCTATCAACAATAAGAAATGCGGACAAGATTATAGTAATCGAAAATGGAGAAATAATTGAGCAAGGAACTCATGAAGAGCTTCTTGCCCTCAAAGGATATTATTACAATACATTAAATGCCCAATTGAAAGAAAATCTATAATGAGCATTCATCCCAAATCTTTTTAGACTCTTCATCCAAAGCTTCAATGTCGTTTGCTTCGCGGAAAGCCTTGTTGGCTTGGCCATATTTCTGCCAATCATAATAGGTGTATGCCTTTCCCTTTAAAGCTTCAAATGGAGCATCTTCCAGAACTGAATTATAAACATTGATGGCATCATTGAAATTCCTGCCCAACCTATTTACATTAGCAATTGCCAATTTTGATTCAACATTGTCCTCTAAGGCCAAAGATGTGATGAACTCTTCAATCGCTTCATCATACATCTCCAAATTGGTCAATGCCAATCCTTTTATGTAGTATGCTTCGGGATTTTTATTGTTCAAATCGATTGATTTGTCGCATAGCTGAACAGCACGAAGGTTTACATCATAATCGTCAGAACCATACTTGTCAAGTTTTCTTTTTGCGGTTCTAATGTACTCCTCATCCCTGTTCAATGCAATCTTTGCATCACGGGCAGAATCCTTAATGAAATCCGGAACCTCATCCTTATTGATGATATCATCCTTGAATTTTGATAAATCATCTGCAAAGTCTGAAAAGTGGTTTATTGCAGCCTTTCCAAATTTTTCAACCTCCATCTCATCGATATTTTGCTTCAATTCTGTTGAATCGATTTCTTTTAATAGGTCAGTTGTTTCATCCTTTAAAAATCCGATTCCGTCATATATAGACTGAACCAATCGAGATTCAAAAACAACCTTATCCTTGCTGCGTCTGTTGACTTTAATATCTTCCCAATCCTTAGACATTTTAATCACTATGTTAACATATTGTAAAAATAGTATAAAAATTTTTGTTATTTAGAACATGATTTTTTAAATTTGAGATTAAAAATCCAAATAAAAGCGAATCCGATAATCGAACCTAAATTCATTCCAATGATTGCTCCCAGATACACTCCAAAAACACCCATATTCAATGTTATTCCCATTAGATAAGCAAACGCCATACTCAATATCAATTCCCTCAATATTGTCAGTCCCAAAGACTTAAATCCTGAACCTACACCCTGATAAGTATAAGCAGCTGTTGCTCCCAATGATATCAAACAATTGTAGAATACCAACAATTGCAATATCTCAGATGAACGGATAACCAACGCTGAATTGCCTGCCTGAAAGTTGAACAAACCGCAAAGGGGATATGCAAATATGAAAAACACCGCACAAATTGCAATTGTAATCGCCAATCCCAACAATGTTGAGTACTTGATTGTCTCATTGAAATTTTTCCAATTTTTCGCACCATATGCTATTCCAGAAACGGTTATCGTTGCAAATCCTATGGCCATACAGGGTATGAATGCAATCGTTATGAATCTCCATGCAATGGTGAATGCCGCCACTTCCTCAACTCCTGCCGTCACGATTATTAAGTAATTGAGGATAATTGCCACAAGCGCAAAAATAATTTCTTCTGTTGATGCTGGAATGGATACAGCCAATATTTCCTTATATATCTTTAATTTGCGCCTGTAATTAGAGAATTTGAACTCGAAAAATGTGTCCTTCTTAATCAAAATCCAATACAGCATGCAAAGAAATCCCAAAAACGATGCCACCACAGTAGCAAGTCCCGCTCCGAATATTCCCAAATCCAATCCATATATCATGATTGGATCAAGAATAATGTTAAGAACAGCAGTTAACATCATGGGGTTTGTCGCACGTGCAGCATCGCCTTCCGCCCGGAAGATGCTTGCGACAACATTGGGTGCCAGAATGACAATATTCATCAAAAATATGATATGGCCATAACTTAGGCAATATGTCCTAACACCACCTGCACCTAACAATATTACCAAATCATCTAAAAAGAAAATACCTATCATCAAAACCATGACTGAAACTACAAGTGTTATAATTATTGAGTGCATAACTGCATTATTTGCATCATCAATTCTTTGAGCGCCGACATATCTTGAAATCAATGAATTGGCACCGGCACCTATGCCACTTCCAATACCAATTATCACCAGATACAGCGGAGCAATGAAACCTAAAGCGGCAAGGGCATTGGAATTAATGCCCGCAACCCAAAAACTATCAATCAAATTGTTTAAAAACATCAAAAGCAGTGAAAAAATTGTAGGAAAAGCCAACTTATTAATGGCACTGTGGGGATTTCCCGTAATTGATTCGATATTTTCGTTAGCCTGCATCAGTTATAGGTTTATGAAAAAAAATATTTAATGATTTGGAAATAATTAATTTTTCTTATTCTTAGCCAAATCTTCCAGATTATCGAATTTTTTGTCTAAATGTTTTGATATAAGAGAAACAGTTAAAGTGGCAGTACCCACACAAGACAATAAAAAGCCGCTCCAAACCAAAAATATTGCATCAGCCTTACCCAGACCGGTTGTTCCTAAAACTGCATAACCGTTACTTGTAAATGCATTGGAAACCATGTTCAATGAATCAATAGGAGAAACTCCCTCAACAATAATGGTAAAGAAAAAGCTAATGAAAACAATTGAAAACAACAATATTATAGTTATTCCTAAACCGTTAGTCTCGGTATACTCAACGAATTTATCAAAATAGACCTTAATGAAATATGCAAGGGTAATTAAATGTATCACATCCGCCCATAGCTCGTATGAACCCAATGCTACTACACCCAATGAACCTAAAGGTATCAATCCGAACAATAGAATCTTATTTTCTAAAGAACCCCATTTAACATTGATTGCAAGGTATAGTGAGAGAATAATATCAAAAGCGGAAAAGATAACTAAATTTTCATCCCATCCTATAATAGAGTATAAAATATCCACAACGATTAAGACTATAATTGACAAATAAAAAACCTGTTTTATCGTTGACATCTCCTCTTCGGGAAAATATTCGAGGGGATTAAAGAGTCTTGAGGTCTTGAAGAAATTAGAAGATTTTATCTTAATTATAACAAACTTGCAAACCTGAACCATGACAGAAAAGAATACAATAGATGCAAAAAGCACAACTATAAACATTAAAAACCTTAACAACATTTCATCTGCCATTATTCCTCACCTCCATCTTCGATTATCCTTTCAAGTTTTTCAACCCTTCTGTTAAAATGCTTAATTAAAATGGCCGCCGTCAATGTTGATGTAGCCACACCAGAAATAATGTAACCACCCCAAACCAGGAATAAACTATTGATTTTGCCAGGAATTGAGTTACCTAAAACAGCATAACCGTTACTTGTAAATGCGTTAGAAACCATTACCAAAGAATCCAATGCATCTTTTCCTTCAGTCAGCTGGGTTAGGAAAAAACTAAATAAAACTATAGAGAACAGCAAAATTATTGTTATAGATAAACCGTGTGATTTGGTATAATAATTGAATCTGTCATAATAATACTTAACAAAGTACAGAAATATTGGAATATGGATAAGATCAATTAAACCAACAAGAGTATACCCAAAAAATATGTAACTTAAGGAACCGAATGGCACCAACAATATATATAAGACCTTATTTTTTAGAGTAGACTTGTCAATGGTTATTGCAATTGCCAATGATAAAGCTATGTCAAATAATGTAAGATAAAAATAATCTGTTGATACGAATATAAATGAATATAACAGATTGGCAAAACATAATGCCATCATAATCAGGTAAAGTACTTGTTTTAAGGTATGAATCTCATCCTGGGGCAAGAATTCCTCAGGATTTAAATACTTATTATCGCTATTTATTATTTTTTTATATATAAACGTACCTATAGCCGTTAAAACTAAAAACAAAATTAATTCAACAAAAAATTGAAATAACGGTTGATTGATTATATCCACTAAAACTCACCATATAAAATATATGTCAAAAAAATTATTTAAAAGTTTACCCAAAAAAAAATTAAAAAAAAAGTGAAAATTTGCTATTCACTTTTAATTATTTTTAACCCAACATTCTCACATAAAACTAAAAGATTGACATAAGTATTTTTATTGAGCTCTTTTGTGGCATTAGGCAACTCATCCCAAGGCTTAATATTAGGGTTGGTCAATTCACCTCTGCTCGGGTCATACCTATAAGCCAGATTGAGCTTGTTTTCATACCATGATTCATGGTCCCTTTTAGCCAGATATTCAATTTGGTCATGTGTTAGAACTTTAACGGCATCACCTTCATGGTCAATAGGAACAAGATCCAATCCCAATTCCTTTAAAATCTTCACCATGAAATATGTCTGTTTATAATTCAGGTATTGAACATCATCAGGTAATTCTTCAAATGGCACAACATTCTCCTTTTCCTTAGCATAGAAGTTATGCTTTTCATGGGCAAGAAGTTTCAATTTGGATTTGACAACCCTCATACCTATAACTTTCAGAATCTTTGGAATAGCTTTAATGGCCTGTTCATCCTTTTTAACTTCATCAGGGCGAATTTTAATTAGATCATCCCATTCAAGAAGAGAAGGATGTATCTTATGGGCATCATCACGTTTTTCACCATATTTCCAACCATTTGCCCTTTTTTCATCAAGCCATCTTTCATGTTCGAATTTGGCTAAATCTTCAATTTCATTTCCTGTGATAAAATATTCCTTTTCATACTCTTTTTCATCATCGGCATTTTCCGGAATTGGAGCAATCTCACAACCAATCATACTCAACTTAACCGGAATTGCTTTTGCACTTCTGATATTGGAAAGTTTGAATTCAGGAGACAACTCCTCATAAGGCTTTATATTGTCATATTTTTCTTGAAGTCCTTCATCAATTTCCTCGTTATTTTCCTTTTTCTTCTCATATAACTCTCTTATAGTATCGTTATAGTCATTATGAACCTCTTCAGCCAATTTTTCAATGTTGCTCAATAGGACATATGGAGAGTATGCATCATTTTTATTGAATTGACTGATGAAATCTTCTTCACGACCCATTTCAGTATTTACTGACAATCCATTTTTGAAAACAGGTTTTATAGACAATAACTCTGTTAACAGGGATTCCTTATCCTCTGAAAATCCAAGACCCAATGAACCCGCATTTAAAACGTAAGTAATGTACAAATGATGGTCATTCACATCTATAATCATATCATTTGCATGAGTCTTCTGAATATCCTTTTCACCATAAGGGCGCCTGTTCCATTCCTGAAGCTCATCACATAAAATCAACAGATATGCCAAAGGAGATTCGGTAGCATCAAGTACATCTATATCAAATTCATCTCTTTTATGCAACACATTCCTGAAATAGTTATGCAGCAGAATGGCAGAAGCACTGTCCACAATCGGATAGAAAAAGAAACCGGGATTCTTTTCCTCAAACCTTTGAATCAAATTCCCATAGGAGTTCAAAACAAGAATGGATGAGAAAAATCCATGGTCGATAAAACCGTTTTCATTCATGGTTTGAACAAAACTGTTTAAATTTTTCAATAAAACATTAAGGTCGATGCGATCTATATCTTCAGATATTTTATGGGCCATGATATCTGTAGGCTTAAACATATCAAGGAATTTGGACTTTTCATGAGCATTACGATAATTATCAGCAAAATTCGGTCGGATTTTACGGATAGCATTAAATTCATCGAAATCCTTAAAATCAATAGCAGTGTCAACATCATAATCTACTGAAATTGATTTAATACCTTTTTTAACAAATTTATTCAATTGCTTTCCAATAATTTCAACAGGATAACCTATATCGTGGAAAAGAGATGCAATTCCCCATCGATATAGAAATTCCTCATCATGAACATGTGTATAATCCGGCTCTTCACCTTCTTCCAAATCACGCAACCTATAATATTTATCATATTTTGATTTGAGAACATAATTCTTGAATAACCTCTGATATTTAGAATTCTGTGAGTATATCGCCAAACCTAAAATGAAAACATTAACGGAATGGACAAAGTGATCCCTTTGCTTGTCAATTAATGGGCCGGTATTTTCTTCATACTGCCTCATCAACTCAACCAGATCCAAAAGAGTATTCGGTTCGTTGTCAATGACAAATGATTTGTTTTTATACAATTCTGATTTATCATGAGATGTGATTTGATAAATCATGAAAAATGTTTCATATACCTCACGGGCGTTTTCGGGATTTTCATTCTGAAGAAAAGCGTCAATGACCGCCTTTAAAAGGTCAGTGTAATAATGTCCATTAACTCTATCGTCATACAATTGAAGGTCCTTAAAAAAATCGTCGACATATTCCTTCAATTCCCTCGGATTTTCATCATCTTTTTTAACCATGATACACACCTGAAAAATTTAGTTAATAGAGTATCTATTTTTGGGCATTTAAATAACTATTGAAAAAAAGAGATTAAAAAAGAGTAATATATTCTTTACAGAATATAGTGATTTTGACTAAAAAAAGGAAAAAATGGTTATTGTCGTTCAACGATTTTCAAACCGACATTTTCACACATCTCTGGAAGATGCATAACCAATTCTATATTAGATTTTTTGATTATTCGATCCAAATCATACCAAGGCACCAGATTAGGACTGATTTTTTTAAAATCATCTTTAATTGGACCATATTTCCAACCAATGTTAATTTTTTCCTTATACCATTCTTCATGTTCTCTTTTGGCCAAATATTCAGCAATTTCATCCTGTAATCGATTGACAGGCATGCCAGAATCCTCAATATCCCTCAATTCATATGAGAGATTAAACAAAAGTCTTACCATGAAAACCGCTTTTTTATAATAGGAATTACGAATATCTTCAGGCAGTTGCATGAAATATGAAAAGCTTCCGCCATCTTTTTGACTAACGCCCTTGCCATCCAGATAATATTTATACATTTCAACAGCCAACAGTTTAATTTTACTAAAAACAATTTTCAAACCTACCGAATCTATTATTCTAGGAATATTGGCTGCAGCATCAAGGTCATATTGTTGAATACTCGGGTCCAACTTTTCCCAAGGAACCAAACAATTATGAATTAATTTATCATTATCCCTTATAGGACCATAAGTCCATCCACGAGCGGTTTTTTCTTCACACCAATGTTCATGCTCTAAAATCGCAATTTCCTCAATTTCTTTAGGAGAAAATGAGTTAATTGCAACTCTTTCATCAGATAACCCTGCAATTTCATATCCAATCCTATTTAATTTTTTAGGAATGGATTTTACTTGACGAATATATGAAATTTTAATATCTGAAGGCAACTCATCAAATGAGCACAAACTTTCATATTCAGCCTTAATTGTATCATTAAGACTTCCATTAGTCAATTCTTTCTCATACTCCATCTTTATTTTATTATTATATTCCTGATGAAGCTGTGATGCTAAAATTTCAACATTTCTGAATGAAATATCATTTTTTATAATTTCCCCAAAATCAATATTGTTTTGTAATTCAACATCTGCAGAAATTGCTAATCCCCGGATAAATATGTCGTCGATTGATAAGGTCATATCTATCAAAGTTTTTATATCCTCATAATATATAAATCCTGGAAAAGCATTTCTCACAATATACTTAACATATAAACTGTCAGAATCAATTTCAATTTTTAAATCGTTTTCCAAACTATTTTTATTATTAATAGCAGATGTTTGGTAATGTGGTTGAATTATATCACATAAAATTAACAAGAATGCAATTGGGTTTTGACTAGGGTGCAATTTTCCTAAATTAAAAGGGTCCCGTTGCAGCAGATTTCGATAAATATTATGCAAAAAGATAGCTATAGCACTATCAACAATAGGATAGAAGAAAATGTCTGGATTTTTATCATAATTTTGCAATATATAACCGTAAATCTTCAAAATCAAAACCGATGAAATCAGCCCATGGTCAAAAGTAACATTTTCAAGAATATCCTTTAACTTATTTTCCAATAAATGAAGTGTTCTTGCATCCAAATCAAAATCTAAGGCCAATCTATGAAATATTACCTGAGTTGGTTTAAATAGATTTAAAAAATTTGCAGTAGGATATTCGTTTCTATAGTTATCACTGAAAGAATAATCTATTTTTGTAATTGAATCCAGTTCAGGGAAATCCAATAGATTTATCTGCAAATCTTCTCCATAAGCATTTAAAATAGAATTAATCTCATTGTTTAATAATTTTTTCCTTGGCTTTGCCATGAATTCAATAGGGAGGGCAATATCATAAAACAAAGAGGCAATACCCCAGCGATACAAAAATTCCTCATCAGAAAATTCCCCTTGAGAATTTTTATAATAATTTTTATAAGGAGTTCCAATCACATAATCTTTAAAATAATTTTTATAATTTTTGTTTTGTGAATAAATGGCCAGCCCCAATATAAACACATTGACGGAACGTATGAGAAAATCAGAGCCCATTCCCAGACCTGAAGAATTTTCCTCATATCTTTTCATTAAGTTAGCGAAATCCAAAGGAATGTTAGGGTGACTTACAATACCTGAATTATCATTTGAGGAGAATTTATCTTCTGGAGTAATCTGATATATCATTAAAAATATCTCGTATACTCCAAATGCATTGAATTGAGTTTCATTATCTAAAAACACATCAATACTTGCTTTTAAAATTGATTTATACCTATGATCATATTTATAATCATCATATAAAGTAAGATTATCGAAAAAACTGTCAACATAACTTTGCAAGGAATTCTCTTTAAACATGTCTTCCACCATAACTATTCATAATTATCTTTTATAATTTTTAATCCAACTCCCTCACAGAATTGAGGCAATACGCTGAAAATATCAACCTGCATTTTTGCATAATCATGGGATAAAGTCTCCCAAGATTTTAAATTAGGATTAGTCTTTAAATCCACATCATAATAATCTCCAAATCTCCAACCTAAACTATTATTTAAATTGCACCATTCATCATGAACATATTGAGCAAAATACTTCCTTTCATCATTATTAAACGAATCAATCATTTCACTTCGATGTGATTCATCAACAACGTTATAATTAAGATTTGATAATGATTCAATGATTAAATCTGTCTTTTTAAGATTCAATTCCTTTAACTGATAAGGCAAGTTATCAAAAATTTGTTTAACATCCAAATCATCATCAATCTTTTCACTAAACTTATATAATTGGAATGTGAGCAATTTTAATTTAGATAAAACTATCTTAAATCCAGAATGAATTACAAGTTCCGGAATGAATTTTACCGAATCAATATCATATTGTTGAACATTAGTAGGCAACTCTTCCCAAGGCACTAAATTATCATGGGTTAAATCATCTAAATTTCTTTCAGGACCATAAGTCCATCCTTGATCTATTTTTTCCTTACACCATTCCTGATGCTCAAAACGAGCCAAGGTAATAATATCATCATCAGAAAATTCTAAAATAGATTCCCTTTCATCATCCATAGAAACAATTTCACAACCAATTAAATTTAATTTCTTTGGAATTGAAAGAGCCTGGCGGAAATTCTTTATCTTATGACTATAGGACAAATCATCGAAATCAGTTGACGTCTCAAATCCAAAAGTATCAATAAACTCTTGATGCAATTGAATAGCTATTTTTTCAATATTTTTCATATGATAATCATATAAACCTTCATCAACTTTGAAGATTTCATTAATATTATGTAAATCAGTTAAGTCCAGATTGACGGATAATCCTCCATCAAATATACTTGGAATGTCTAAAAGTTCATCTAAAGACAGTTCGTTAGAAAATGCAAATCCGTATGAAAAACTTTTTACATGATTTTCAGCATAGAATCCATCATCAAACTGCAAATTGGTTATTTCGTTGATGTTTTCATCAATAATTGTTTCGGGCTTTTTATAAAACTCCAAAATATTATCGCAAAAAATTAAAAGATAAGCCAATGGACTATCCTGAGGAGGTAACTGCTTTAAATTAAATGGTTCGTTCTGTAAAAAATATCTATAGTAATTATGTAAAAATATGGCCGTTGCACTATCTACGACAGGATAAAAAAAGAAACTTGAATCTTTGGCATGTTCCTGGATTTGATAACCATAAGAATCTAAAACAAGAAGTGCAGCTAAAAGGCCATGCTCCCTAAATTCGGATTCATGCATCAAATCAACAAAATTATTTAAATTACCGGCAATTAATTTTAAATCCAAATTAGGAAAATCCAAAGAAATTTTATGAGCAATTATATCTGTAGGTTTAAATAAGTCAAAAAATTTAGTGTAATGGTAGGCATTTTCAAAATTTTCCTTGAAATAATAATCCTTTTTATAAATCTCATTTAAATCATTGAAATCCTCAATAATTCGTGTTTTACCCAAAATTGAATCGAATTCCTTATAAAGACGCCTATTCCATTTCCCACCAATATTTTCTAAAGGAAGATATATGTCATGCAACAAAGAAGCTATTCCCCAACGGTACAAAAATTCCTCATCAGATAATTCCCCAGATAAATCCTTATAATACTTTTTATATGGGCTATTTAGAACATAATTCTTAAAGAATTTTTTATAATTTCTGTTTTGAGAATATACCATTAAACCAAGAATAAAAACATTAACAGAATGAACAAATATCTTTTTTAATTGATTGGAATCTCCATAAATCATATTATCATATTTGATAATCACTTCAATCAGTTCAAGAATAGTATTAGGTTCATTATCCAAATTGTCAGATAATCCTATATTTGATAATTTATCCCTTCCAAGAATCTGATAAATGCCAAAGAAAATTTTATAAACTTCATAAGCATCATAAAAAGATTTATTTTCTAAAAATATCTCAATAGAAGATTTTAATATCTCCTTATAATAATGATTATTGTGAAAATCATCAGATATTGTCAAATTTTCAAAAAAATCATCTAAAAACGGTTTAATCGAATCTGAATCAAGGTCAGAATATAAAATATCATATTCCAATGAATTATCAATTAAAACATCCGCCGGATCTTTTAATTCTATTCTTTCAAAAAGTTCTTCATCAACTTCACTACTCGGTTCAAATCCAAAATGATGGAATGCCTCAGTAAATTTAAAAATATATTCCTCTTCATCAAGAGTTGTTTTTATAATAGCCTGAATGACAGATAACTCATATTCCAAATCTGCTTCCATCTCAATATTATCAAAGTCTTCCAAAAATATTGGAAGAATATTTTTATCCTTATGAATTGCGTATTTTATCTCCTTTCTTACATTTTTTGAAGCAACTGAATTTTTGGTTATAAAAACAACAAATAAATCAGAACCAACAAGATGATTTACAACATCTTTTAACCACTCATTTCCAGCTCCAATTCCTTCATCATACCATACATTGTATCCCATATCCTGGAATCGTTTAATTTCTGGAAATACAATATCAGAGTCCTTATGAGCATAACTAATAAACATATAGGAACCTTCACCCCTATATGCCTGGAAAGGCACCCTTCCCTGTCCTGGAACCAATTTGCTCTTTAGTGAATTTTTACTCGATTTAAGTCCGAAGCCTTTAAATGATTCCATATATTGGGCAGTATATTTCTCCGAATCCCATTTAAATTTGGATATGGAATTTATCTCGGATAATGTAAAATCAAGTAATGGGTCCAATTCTGTTTCAACCAAATAAATAGGAAGAATATTTATTTGATTTTCTTCAGCAAATTCAACTTCTTCAAGTATTCTATCTAATTTAGCAGAATTTGGCGTGAAAAAAATTATAAAAACAGTACAGTTCTCAAGTTCTTTAACATTAATGTCTTCCCCTTTTTCATCATAAAAAACATTGAATCCCTGATTTTGGAATCGCTTAATTTCCGGATATACTGCATATCTGTCTTCCGGAGCATAACTTGCATAAATATAAGGTTCACTGCCAGAATATGATGGAAGAGGTTTTTCTGTGACATTTAAGTTACTATCGCTCATAATCAACCCTCAAAAAAGAAAAGAAAAATTGTTAAATCTAGTTTTTAACAATTTTCAAGTCAACCTTGTTGCATAAATAAGGCAGGTTTCTGAATGTTCTCTTATTGATTTCTTTAGTCTTGACATCAAGTATGTCCCATTCCACCAAATTAGGATTGATTTTTTTATCATTATCCCTTGCAGGACCATATTTCCAACCTAAGTTGACTTTAAGTTTGTACCATGCATTGTGCTCCCTTTTAGCCAGGAATCTTAATTCATCTTCATCAAATGCATCAATAGCTTCACCCGGAGCCTCTTTGTCAACAACATTATAGCCCAGTTCAGTTAAAATTTTAACCAGGAAATCTGTTTGTTTGTAGTTTGAATATTTGATGTAATCCGGCAAATCTTCAAAGTCTTCAGCATCAGTTTCCTTGGATTGGTAGAATTTATGCATTTCAATAGTCAGCATTCTTACTTTGCTTCTGACAATCTTTAAACCGACTGAGTCGACAAGTTTAGGGATATTCTTTACAGGGTCAATATCATATTGCTGAATTTTTTCAGGCAAATCATCCCAAGGCACTAAACAATCATGAATTAATTCATCATCATTTCTTTCAGGACCATAAGTCCAACCCTGACTTATTTTTTCTTCACACCAGTCATCATGCTCAATGATGGCCAAATCAATGATTTCCTGTTCTGAAAACTTGGTAATTGCTTTTCTTGCATCATTCTCATTTGCAAGTTCACAGCCAATCATCTGCAATTTTTTAGGAATTGACCTTGCCTGTCTGATGTTTGCAAGTTTAAGATGTGATGACAATCCGTCAAAGTCTGTTAATCCTTCAAATTTATTTTTAGTTTCATCGGTAAGTGCATTTTCAGCCACTTCTTTATTATATTGGGCAGTTGTAGTTTCAATATATTGCTGATGTATCTGAAGAGCTAACTTTTCGACATTTCTAAGTAATGTGTTCGGTGCCTGAATTTCGGATTTGACAATCTCTCTCATGATGTTATTGTCATGGTCAACCTTGGTGAAAACCAGCAGTCCCCTTTCAAATATGCTTGGAATTGACAATACGTTTTTAAGCAATTCCTCCTTGTCTTCGGAAAATCCGAGACCCATAGATCCGCTTTTAACAATGTAGTCAACTTCCAGTCGAGTATCATCGATGATTATATTTAAATCGTTAACATGACTTCTTGCCTTATCCTTGATTCCAAATGGCTGCCTGTTCCATTCCTGAAGCTCATCACATAAAATCAAAAGATATGCAAGAGGATTTTGTATCGGATGCATTGCGGGCAGGTTAAATGGTTCTTTTTTCAATACGTTTCTGTAGTAGTTATGCAATAAAATTGCTGTTGCACTGTCTACAATAGGGTAGAAGAAGAAATCATGATTTTTAGCATATTTTTGAATCAGATATCCGTAGGAGTTCAGAACCAGAATAGCTGAGAAGAATCCATGGTCTATAAAACCATTTTCACCCATGATGTCTACAAATTCATCCAAATGCTTTGCAACTTTATTTACATCAACTTTCGGAAAATCAACAGCAATCTTTTGAGCCATGATATCTGTTGGCTTGAATAAATTTAAGAATTTTGCTTTCGGATAATTTTTAGTATACTGGTCTGCAAAATCAGGTTCGATTTTCACAATTGTGTTGAATTCCTCGAAATCCTTAAAATCAATTGCGGTGTCTGCTCCATAAGTGCTTGAAATTGATTTTACACTATCATTGACAAATTTATTTAATTGTTTTCCAATGATTTCAACAGGATACCCTATATCGTGGAATAAGGCAGCTACCCCCCATCGGTATAGGAATTCTTCATGAGAAAATTTGCCATTGATTCTGTAATATTTTTTATAAGGGGTCTGAGTCACATATGCCTCAAACATGTCCCTGTAATTTTTATTCTGTGAATAGATTGCCAAACCTAAAAGGAAAACGTTAACAGAGTGGATAAAGTGATCCCTTTGCTTTTCAATTAAATCTCCAGTGTTTTCCTCGTATTTTTTCATGATTTTTACCAAATCAAGAAGTGTGTTAGGTTCACTGACAATGCTGTTTTTGCCGACCTTATCAGATTTGTTTTCAGCTGTGATTTGATATATCATGAAAAATGTCTGATAAATTTCATATGCATTATATGCAGTTTCTTTTTCTAAAAATACATCTATTCCCGCTTTTAAAAGCCCTTTGTAATGATGGCCATTATGATAATCATCATACAATTCCAATTGATTGAAAAAATCATCAATATATTCCTTTAAGCCCTTATCTGTCATTTCAAACACCTTTTTATTATTAACAATTTTTATACCTTCATTTAAATAAACATTATTATTCGAATTCATTTTTGAAAATGTTTTTTCGATTACATCCTCACTGAACCTAGTCATTTCCAAGCTGCCCTTAAAACCGCTGATTTCCACCAGGTCATCATTAAAAAGGACAGGCTTCTTATACATCTTATTAACGCCTATGGCATACAGTTCACATGCAATCTCACCAAATTCACTGCGTTTAACATCATCATCTTCAATGTCGTCGCAAATCCAATCAGCCAAATGCTCAACCATAAAATATGGTATTGACTCTGATTTGCACATATCAACTATATCCTCTATTAGATTCGGATTGCGGGTATTGAAGTATTCATCAAAAAGAATGTAAAGCTTCATGACATCTTCACCCATCAAATCCAGCAGTTCATCGCACATGTCCAGTCCTTTTATGTCCTCGCCAAATGGACCGGAATAAATTAAATCCAGGAAAAACAAATTGATGAATGTATCCAACTCGGCATCCCTATTGAATACCTCTGAAAAAAGTTTGTAAATTGAAATCCAATGATTTTGGCTGAATCCGAAGACATCAAATATTTCAAAGTCCATTTCACTGAATTCAAAATCCAAAACCAAATTAGCATCACGCTTAAAATTTAAAAATCCATCAAAGATTTGTGAGGGATAATCTCTGTTGGAGTCATTTTCAAAGATAAATCCCTTAAAGGTGTAGGCTAAACTGTTAAATAAATTATTTCTACAGTTAATATATTTAACAAAATTAGCGTACATCTGTTCTTTTGACCATTCCATTTAATCTCCCCTAAATCTTAAATTTGAGTTGTTTTTGCACATCCTTAATATCATTAATCTCCATTGATAAATCAATGTCCAAGTATGTCTTTACTTTTGTAGCGAAACTTGAAGACATGATGATTTGCTTTCCGAACACCTTATAAGACTCAACAGGACAATGACCCACTATCATGACTTTAGAGCCCACGACATCCAGAAACCTGTCAACATCACCTTTTGTATAGTCTGTTACCCTATTGTACCTATTCCACAAGAATTCAGATAAAATAGGCCCATAATAATCACTTTCAAAGATTTTATTAAAAGCTTCAATTGATTTAACCTTATCTGAAGGTCCTGAATGAGATATAAACAAACCATTATCAGTTTTTACAAAATAAGGCATGGTCTTAAAGAATTTAATATAATTGGTCAAGTAAGGTTCAATGAGCCCTTTTCTAAAAGACAGAATGTTTTTAAATCCCAAAAGCAATGGCTGATTGTTCTTATAGATTTCAGTATTGGTGATATGTGCCCATTCATGATTTCCAAGAAGTGTGTGGAAATTGGAATACTCCTTGGATTTGGCGATTGCATCATCAAGAATTTCAACAGATCCATCAGTGTCCTCATCAAGCCCATGAATCAGATCTCCGCAAAAAACGATATGAAAATCAGGGTCTGATTCATCCCACAAATCCAAATAATCATTGTAATCCTCAAGATTGCCATGCAAATCAGTTACAACAATCAGACGACCATATTCCGGCAATTCAATTAACTTATCATTCATCATAATCACCTTCCTCCTTTAACTTATTCAATACTTTCATGACTTCGGACAAATCGTATGCACTGTTGAAGTCCAAAAATCCATCCGAATTACTTTTATTAAGTATTACTGTCGGTTTTGTCGAATTTTGATTTTTCATGAAACACCTCTAATTCTTAATCTGTCCCATAATATATTTAAATCACATAAAGCACATTATTTAATCTCACGCTCATCAAGTTCATATAACACATTAGATATGCTTAAAAGCTCTTCAAAATCATTTAGATTTAATGCTGACTGTGCCTTTTCAATCAGTTCATCCGCCAGCTTTTCGTTATTGGTATAAACTCCTTCAAGCTTCAAATTAAAAAAGCAGCTGACGATTACGTCGTTTTCATTTGACCTGACATATTCCTCAATCAGGAAGGCGTGAATGCCTTTAAGCTCGTCAAGACTTTTGTTTTCCAAATCTCTGCCAATGCCTCCAACGTCAAACAAAGCGTTATTTTGCGCAACTTCGATTTTTTTGGAAACATTCTCCAAAAGCTTTGAATATTCCAAATCCCCTTTTGCATTTTCAACAATGGATGTCAGATAATCAATGTAAATCTTAGCCTGATTCAGAGCAATCCTGTCTCTTTGAGCTATTTCAATCAGGGTTTCTATATACTTCTGAACTTCACAGTCCTTAACCAATGAATATTCATTTAAATAATCAATCTCCTTTAGCAGTTTTGAATATTGATTCATCAATTCCTTCAAATCAACATCACAGTTAATGTTGAATTGCTCATTAAGATATGGAATGATTATTTTTTCTCCATCAACCTTATTTGGAGATTTTTCATCAAGTTTATGCAGCTTACCATTTTCATAAATGTTAATGCCATAGTTTTGAGGAGGATTTTTGAGTTTAAATGTTCCATCAATCTTTAAAGTCAATTTGACAGAGGCAATTTCTATTTCATATCCCAAAAATGAGGATTTCAAATCCTGTGAAAATACCTTTCCCCTTAAGATGCCGTTTTTATGATTCAAAAGAACAGATAACGGTTTCTTTTTAATGTCAATATGCGGCTTTTCAAGGTTTCCCGCATAAATGGCCGCACCTTTTGACACCACCGTCAATGGATTTAAACTGGATTCCATTTCAATTTCAAACTCATCACGTATGAATTCCTGCACAACAGGGCTAATCGATGAGCCCCCCACAAGAATGATTTTGTCAATATTTTCCTCATCCAACGAGTATTCATCCAATAGGTTTCTTGTTACATTAAACGTATATTTGATTAATGATTCTATGATTTCCTTAAACTTATTTCTAGTTAAAGTATAGTTAAAGTCATAACCATCAAAAAGATTACTTATGCATATGCCTGTACTATCCATTTTTGTCAGATTCACTTTGGCAAATTCGGCCGCATTCTTAAGTCTTGCAAAAACATTCACATATTTTGTATTATCCCTTCTGAAGTCATCCAAATTCAAATCATAAGCTATTTTTGGCCTGAACAGATCATTAACAATCTTCCAGTCAAATGCATTTCCTCCAAGGTTTTCCATACCGTCGGTTGCAAGCTTTTCGAGTTCACCATTTCGATTTCTGATTAAACTTATGTTAAATGTTCCTCCACCCAAATCATAAATCAGCCAGATTCCATTAGGTTTTTTAAGATTATAAGCAATTCCAACTGCAATAGGCTCCAATATCAGACTATGTGACCTGAATCCTGCAAGGTCAGCGGCATCATTAACTGCCCTGGTTTTGATTGGATTTGAATTTGCAGGAACACAAATCACCGCATGTTCAATGTTCACTCCTGTTTCATCATAAACAGATACTCTCAAATCCTTTAGGATTTCAGCAGACAGCTCTTCGGGAAACATCACTCTAGAGGACTTTTCAAATTTAAAAGGAATTGAAAATCCCATATTATGCTTAAATTCGCCAACTGCATTGCGGTTGTTATTCAATAGCGCATCCTTTGCACTCCTTCCAACTTCAACATCATCTGATTCATCGACCAAAACAGCCGATGGAGTAAACTCATCACCGGTTCTGTGATTTTTAATTATGATTGGATTTCCATTGTTATAATAGGAGATTACGGAGTCTGTTGTTCCAAGGTCTATTGCATAATCAATCGTGTCATGCTTAATTTCGCCGGACTGCTTGAAATGCATTTTCATATTCTGCTTCCACAGCGACAATTTATATGCATACTTTTCCCTAACTTCCGCATCAAGGATAACTGCAAACTCCATCAGGTTGGCTCCCTCAGACAGGTTATTCAGATTGACCAGACGAATTGCCTCTATCACGATTTCATCGACTGAATATGTCATAATGGTTGGAAGAATGTTTTTGTAAAGCTTTCTAATCTCCCTATTTGATTCCATCAGCTTTTCAAGCAGCACAACCGCCTTAAATAAACTACCATGCCTTTCCAAATCGATGAAAATCTCCCACAAATCAATATAATGCTGATACTTATTTTTAATTGACGGATTATATGCAATAGCTTCCTTTAAAAAGTTGCAGGACAATTTATAATGTCTGCCCTTAAGATTAACGGTGAATGCCTTTGAAATCAGTTTTAAATCAGGTCGTTTCGATTTCCAGATTCTGAGGGTTTCTGAATAAAACTTACGGATGGCATAATCCTCCAGAACTTCACCCTCCAATATTTCAATAGCTTCCTTAAGCCCATTTTCACATTTTGCAAGCCTGAAAGCCTCTTTTATTGAATCGTTTATGATATACTCGCAATAATCATCATTATAGTCCTCGCGGGATTTAGTGGATGATAAACTCTGAGTTGCCTCATATCCATCAATAGCCCTTTCAACATCGGCCAACATCTCACCGGCATCCCCATACCTGTTGTTAGGATTAACATCAAGACATTTAATAACAATATCATCCAACAGTTCTGAAACATGTTCATTATAATGGCTTGGAGGCTTTAACTCCTTTGACCATGGCTTTAATTCAATTAGCTCTTCTGTTGTATAATCGCCAACATCATATGGATACCTATTGGCCAATAGCTGATAAAACATGACCCCCACAGCATAAATATCACTTCTGGCAGACACATTTTTATTAAAAAGTTCAGGAGCCATATATGGCCGTGTGCCCGCTATGTCAATGTCTGAAATGGAAGTTGTGACTTCCTTTGCAAAACCAAAATCAGATATTTTAATTACAATGTCTCCACAAGCGTTGAAACTTAGCAGAACATTATTTGTCTTTAAATCACGGTGAATGATAGGAGGATTTGCAGAATGGAGAGTGTTCAAACCACTTAAGATTTGCTTTATTAAATCCAAGCAAAGTCCTATCGGCATGAACATGCCAATTTCAATGTATGAATTTAAAAACTGCTCCAAATCTCCACCGGAAACATATTCCATCACAAAATATGCATGACTCTTTCCATCTTCAAAATTAGTTATTTCAGCAGCGTCGTAAATGCTTATAATATTTTCATGCCTTAGTTGGCAAGCGAGTGTGACTTCATGAAAAACATCTTTTTTATTGGTTGAGACACTCAACGGATCCTTAATGATTTTCATGGCCATTAAGGTGTCTAAATAGTTATGGTTCACTAAATAAACCTTTGCAAATGACCCTTCTCCCAGAAATTTTTTAACTTCAAATTTGCCATTAAAAAATTCTTCAATTAAGTGTTTTGCCTCATCAAAGTCCACTCAAACCACCAATTAGATTTAAAAAAAAATCTAATTAAAATGAACAATAAATGACCGCTCCACCATTTCCTTTAGATAACTTTAAAAAGGAATTGGCTTTTAGCCTTGTTTCAATTCCAGTCGGGACCTTTCTATCAGCAATGTAAGTTCCATTAGAGCTGCCTTCATCTAAAATATACCATCCGTCATCCTTATAGTATAATTTTAGATGCGGTTTTCCAACATTTGAAACTGTAGAATAGCTATTATCTAAAAGTATGGTAAATGAAGCCAAATCATTGGCATTGAAATTAGCTTTTCTCCCTATTAAAACTGTCTCATTCTTGTGAACCTTAAATGTTTTGCCCTTATCCTCTCCATTGAAAATAGTTAAAACACAATGTTCACCATCGGAAAATCTTTGATTGGATTTGAACAAATCGAAAAATGTAAGGAGTTCATCTGATAAGAAGCTTACATCTAAAAACAGGTCTTTAAATGCATCCTCTTTCAAAACAAATGCCTTTACACTTCTACGACCTATTTTATTGGGAACTTCTTTTTTAACGTCCACTTCTTTAATCAAATCTGCTCCCGCAAGCTGTTTTAAGTGTTGGCCTAACATTTGAGGAGTAATGTTAATGTTATAATTGTTTAATAGGATTGAGTTGATTTCACGAGAATATAAAGGTTCCTTTTTAAATGTACCGTCACTTTTTTTATTGATCCTTTCAAAATCCCTTAAAATTTCCAAAATGGAAAATCTTACATTGTTATTAACTGCTGCTAATTTGGTTGATAGCATTCCTGAATCTGAGTTATCAAGAATAACTGTTTTTGAATCGCTCATAATAAAACCTTCCTATATAAATAACACATCATTATCTAAATTGAACTGCTTAACACATCATGATATGCTTTCAAGTCTTTTTCACGCAGGTTTAAACTTTGCATTAACTCGGCAACTAATGCATCAAGCAATACCAAAGCGGAAACCTCAAAAGCTGTTCCCATTAAGATTAACTCCAATGGACGATATATATTGCTAATTCCTCTGATTTCTTTAGGCAACTCTTCAATATCTTTCCATAATTTGTTATCGCTTAAATCAGCAGATTTTTTAGGAATCGCTTCAAGTTTGCTTCTGACACCCTCATCACTTTCAAAGTTTATTAAAGCTCCAGGCAAAGTTTCAATAAACTCTTTCACATCATAATCCTCAAGTCTGACTAAAGTCTGTGGAAGGGAATCAATTACAATTCTTGCATCTGCCTTTTGGGCAAGATCGCTTTTAGTATTGCCACATACAGCTAAAAATTTGACATTATCAATTTTAGAATCTTCAACGATTTGAGTTATGGAATTGGATTTGCCTGATTTTGAAATGATGATAATAATATCCCCATCCTTAACCGGAGGAGCTATTGTTTCATTAAATACATATACATAAAATCCCAAATGCATTAATCTCATTGCAAAAGATTTTGCAACAAAACCTGACCTTCCAGCACCTGCAAGGAATATGGTAGTTTTTCTCTCTGATACTACACGCTTATTGGATGCTGTTAAAATAACATCCCTAAACTTGCAGATAGCCTCTTCCTGATTTGCCACAACTGATTTACACATTTGAAGATTTTTGAGGATTTCATCCAAAGATAAATCCATATATTTTAACTCAGACATATTAATAACCTTTTTAAGCTTTGAAATTATAAACTGGTTTTACAATTTCCATTATTTTAACTGTATCTTCAACATTATTTAAAATATTATCTATTGGTTTATAAGCCATTGGAGATTCATCAATTGTTTTCCTTTTAACTGATGTTGAATAGATTCCTTCCATCTCACGTTCAAACTCTTCGAAAGATAACTCCTCTTTAGCCTTAGAACGACTATATAAACGTCCTGCACCATGAGGAGCAGAATAATTCCAATCGGAGTTTCCTTTACCTTTACAAATGATTGATCCGTCACGCATATTGATTGGAATAATCAATGTTTCGTCTTTTTTTGCGGAAACTGCACCTTTCCTTAGAATCATCTTGTCCATGTCAATGTAGTTGTGGATAGTGGTGAACTTTTTGGTGTAATCCATCCCATATTCGCTTAGGATAGTTTCAGCAATAGCCTGACGATTCAGGACTGCAAAATCCTGCATTATTTTCATGTCATGAATATAATCGTCAAACAATTTTCCTTCACAGTAGATTAACTCCTTATTTTCAGCCATATTGTGGAATCTCTTAAATTCCTTCAATGCCTCATTTTGATAATATTCACAGACATCTGCACCAATTCTACGGCTTCCTGAGTGAATTACCATAACCAATTCATTGTTTTGTGTCCTGTTAATTTCAATAAAGTGATTTCCGCCACCGAGAGTACCAAGGGCAAAGTTACCTTCACTTCCTGCTTCAAGCTTGAAATAGCATTTGAGTTGTGTTAAATCAAAGTCCTTCATGAAATGATGTGGAACAACCCTTTTCTTATAACCGAAAGGCACCTTCGTTCGAATTATATTGTCCAGACGTTCAAAATCGATTTCATCACCATCCAGGTACAGCACTTCCATTCCACAGCCAATGTCTGATCCGACAAGATTGGGAACGACCTTGTCTGTGATTGTCATTGTAGTGCCTATTGTACAGCCTTTGCCAGCATGAATATCCGGCATCATGCGGATAGTCTGGCCTTCAGCGATTGGTTGGTTAAGAAATTGGATAACCTGTGAAATGCTGACGCCGTCAACATCATCTGAAAAGATTTTGGCAGTTGCGTATCTCCCCTTTAATTCAAACATAGTATCACCTCACATAATCGGTTATTTAATTATCTATTGTTGATATTATTTAACTTATATAAAGCAAAGACTTTAATCAACAGAATTAATCGAAAATGCAATTGAAAATAAAAGTTTTATCGCACATATTCAACATCTTTTTTTCACATTTTATTAAAATTATAAAAAAAATCCTAAAACATCATCACTTAATGACTAAAAAAATATAATCACTAAAAGGATTGTTTTTTTTTAGAATATATTCTTTTAAACCGTGCTTAAAAAAAAAGAAAGGAAAAAAACTAACTTATTGAAGTTTTTCCCCCATCTTTCTATATTACATATTATAAACCTACATATTATATGGCATTTATCCGAGAGCATTTGAAAACTAATCTCACCACCCACCCACCACATAAAAAAATAGACACTAACCCACTAAATGTGCAATTCATCCCCGGCTTAAAGAAGCCGGAGAATTCTTGCACAATAAAGTTAAAGTAATTTATTTATTCAAGTTAAATAATTCAAATGAAAATCATATTAATATGAAATTAATCAACAGTTTTAAATATGCAATTGAAGGACTCATCAACACAGCAAATGTTGAGAGAAACTTGAAGATCCATCTTACAGCAACAGTTTGCGTAATCATTTTAGGATTAATAGTCAAATTATCAAAAATGGAATGGGTCATCTGCATTATATTAATCGGACTTGTAATAACTGCGGAACTGTTTAACACCGCTTTAGAAAAGACATTGGATTACATAAATGAGGATTATGATGCAGACATCAAGTTCATCAAGGACGCTTCAGCCGCAGCAGTTTTGGTGATGGCCATTTCATCCGCAATTATTGGATTAATGATTTTTCTTCCAAAATTGCTTTGACTTTTTTTAGGCAGCGGCGGATTTCACAAAAGCATGCATCATAAACCTTAAAATCTCCATCGACAGGGTCATTAATGTCTGGAGGATATTCCTTGATAAACTGTTTGATTGTACAAATTTTTAGATTGGGATAGTAAATCTTTACCTTTTCAGTATAGAACTCCTCCAAAGTCAAAACCAGATCCATATCCCCAATATTAGAGCTTCTGAAGTTGGTTGCCCTATGATTTGACAGGTCAATTCCATGAGACTTGCACACATCAACAGTCAACTGAGAAGACATCTTGCCCGTTTGGGCCATTATGCCTGAAGAGTAGACTTCAATGCCATCACCAACCATCTGCTTAAATATCGCTTCCGCCATTGCACTTCTTGAAGTATTCGCATAACATACAAACATTATTTTCATAAAATCACCTCGTGTAAATGTTCAAAGAATCCTCATCATCAAGACTTTCCATTGCATTTCAAACTGCTGACATCTTCCTAAACATCATATATTATATTATTTCAAGAATATTTAACTTCCCTAAATGAAATGCTTTAACCGATTTATTAATATTCAAATTCAAGGATTTAATTGAGGTGATTGTATGGATGCAATTATTAACGAATACAAAAAATATGGAGTAGATACCTTCTACAGGCTTCACAGTCGGGATTATGAAAATCCTCACATAGATATAATTGAAAATCTCTTATCTCATGCAAAGACAGAATGGAACATATCCGGAAACATTTTAGATTTGTGCTGCGGAAGCGGAGAAGTATCCCATATGCTTGAAGACTGCAATGTGGATGGAATAGACCCATATACAAAAGAGCTCTATGAAGCAAACACCGGAAATGACTGCATCCCAATGACCTTCAAGGACATAGTGGAAAATGGAATTGGAAAGGAATATGATTTTGTAATCTGCTCATATGCAATGCATTTGTGTGAAAAATCGATGCTTCCGATGTTACTTTACCGCATTGGGGAAGTCAGCGACAACTTGATCATCTTAACTCCACACAAAAAACCGGATTGTAATGGAAATTTCTTTAAGGAAGTTTCCAGAATTAAAAAAGAAAGAAGAACAATAATTTTGTACAAAAACAGATTATCAAATGTTTAATGGAGTTTTACCTCCATTAACCATTAATTTCAAAAAAAAGTTTTCCTTAATGAAAGCAATTCCTTTATGCGATTTAATAATAATGTATTATAAAGTCATTTATAGGTGTTAAGAAATGGCGAGAAAATGGTTATTACATACTTATAAACCACAAAAATATTATAATTATTGTCAAAACAATCATTATAAATTAAAATTAACTAATTTTATACCAATAAATCCCATTTTTTCTAACAACTATGATTTTACTTTTATAATACAACTCTTTTTAAAAAATAACAATTATAGGCGATTAACATGAAAACTAATGAGATTAACAAAAAAATTGAAGAAGCAATGGACTATATTCAAAACGATACTGCTAAAGCTATTAGAATTTTCGATGAGATTTTGGAAAGTGAACCTGAAAACATCGAAGCCATTAACGGGAAAGGATCCTCACTGATGAAACTAAACCGTATGAACGAAGCGGAAAACTATTTTGACTATTCCCTATCGATTGAAAAAACTTCATCTGCATATATAAGCAAAGGGATAATCAGCAAAAACAGAAAAAATTACAGGGAGGCATTGAGTTTTTATGAAAAAGCAATTGAAATAAATCCCATTTTGAAGGACATCGTAACCATTCTCAAAAATGAGATAAACGTGATAATCGGCAATGAAATAGAAATCAACATGTACAACACCAGAACCAATGAATTAATAAAAAAAGGCATGTCATATAAACAATCCAACAGATTATGGGATGCACTTGATTGTTATGAAAAAGCAATTAAAACCGATGAATCCTGTAAAAATTCAGTTCAAGCATCAATCAATGACATTAAATCAATTTTAGAGCATGAACTGATGATCAAGACGCCAGAACTTGGAAATTCACGAACTGACCAATTAAAAATCAAAAGCCTGAGATTGTTTTTGATTGAAAAAGATCCTAAACAAGCCCTAACCATCATGAACCTTATTTTAGACGAAAATGAAAATGATATTGACGCATTGAACCAAAAGGGATGTGTTTTGTTTTCATTTGATGAATGCAATCAAGCCATTGAATGTTTTAATAAATGTTTAAATCTTGATAAAAATTATAATTACGCTCTTTTTAACAAAGCAATTGTTCTAAGAAGGACAAATGATTTGGATGCCTCCTTAGACTGCTTTGATGAACTTTTAAAAACACCGCAAAACTATGACAAAATGAAACCATACCAATTAGAAATATTAGACAAACTCCATGAAAGAGCCATAACCTAAAAATCATGAATCTCAACTATTTTTTCCAAAGATTCCCTAATCTCTAAAAAGCAGTTTTCATAATCATCAAAATCTCCACCGATTGGATCTGCAATGTCTTCATATCCACATTCGGCATATTCATTGATTGTGCGGATTTCCAAATTAGGAAAAGCATTCAATAGCTCTTTCTTATGACGATACTCTGCTGTTAAAATCAAATCATCATAAGCGAGATTTACCCCGCCGATGTTTTGTGAGGAATGATTTGTCAAATCCAAACCATACTTTTCACAGACCTTTATGGCATTGGGCGCTGCCTTTTCACCATAAGAGGCATAAATCCCTGCAGAGATTACTTCAGCATCCCTGACCAAATCCTTAAATATCGCTTCGGCCATCGGACTTCTGCAGGTGTTTCCTGTACAAACAAATACCACTTTCATATTATCCCCGTTTGAACCCTTAATCTCTTGCGAATTCCTCATGAGTTTCAAGAATTTTTTCCAAAGCCTCCTTTATCTCAAAAAAGCAAACAACATAATCTCCCCGACTGTCCTCTGAAGGGTCCTTAATGTCAAAATCTTCGTATTCACCACTATATTGTCTAATGGTATATGCAGTTACATAAGGATATAATTTCAATATCTTATCCCGGGCTGATTCTGTTGCAGCCAAAACAAGATCAAACTCATTGAAATCAACATCTGACACGTTTGTTGTTCGAAACTCCGACAGGTCAATGCCGTGTTTTCGGCATACAATTATTGCATTTTCAGATGCCTTTTCGCCTGAAAATGTGGAAAATCCCGCTGAAGAAACTTCAACACCACTTGTCATCTGTTTAAAAATTCCCTCAGCCATAGGACTTCTTGAAGTGTTTCCACTGCAAACAAAAATTATTTTCATCATTTCAAACCTATAATTTCCCGAAATCTCTCATTGTATTTTTCAATGTCTCTTTTAGGTGCTTTGAATTTGTTTTTGGTGAATCCGTCAATGGATTCTCCAATCCAATCATGAATCATAGTCAAATCTTCATATTCAACATCTTCAATTGTCAAGTTTGAATAAGCACCCCTTAAAGTTAAAATTGCACTTTCCAAATCATCTTCAAGGTCATTTAACCTAATCAATTCGGCAAAATTCATTGGAGGCAATATCCTCTTGTCAAGCAATTTCCAGGCAAGGGTGCACCTGATTACATATAATGTCTTTTTAACTATTTTGACATCATTCAAGTCATTTCCTTCAATGTATTTCTTGTTTGTTTTGAAAGCAAGACCATAGTAATGATGCTTTAGGATTTCCGGATTGAAATCCGGCAGATCCCTGAACATCCCGATTTCATCAGGAACATATTTTACAGGAGATATGATCCATTCCCTCAAGTTCGGATTGCTTTTGAAATGGAGATGCAAAGCCTTTTTAACATCCCATCCGACAAAATCGAACAGTCCGTCATCAGCCTCATAGACATCCTCAAACTTGTCCAGAACAAGATATTTTGAAATGTCATTTTGCCTGTAAATGAATCGGACATCATAATCTGAATTTTTATTATAGTGACCCCATGCTCTTGAACCTGTTTCGACTGCAAGCAGAATTTCTATGTTTTGTGTTTTTTCTATTTCATTTAACTTTTCTAAAATCTGTTCTCTCATAGTAATCACTTTATTAAAGATATAGTTTTTTGAATATTTAAATTAGGTAAATGAACCACTTTATCTGAAATATGAAAGCAAATCCTTTATCCATAAAGAAAACACTTTATTCGATTTATACTACCTTAAAACCAATTCATTAATAATGATTAAAATTTGAGGTGAAAATATGTGCGGAATTGTTGGATGCATATTAAAAGAAAAAAAAGATGCAGCACCGGTTCTATTTGAATGTATTCAAAATTTGGAATACAGAGGATACGATTCAATCGGGCTTGCCACTTATGATAATAGAATAAATGTCAAAAAAGGCAAAGGAGACATTAAAAAAGTAAACAGAGAACAGAACTTTAAAAACATGAGCGGATCTTACGGCATTGCCCATACCAGATGGGCATCAACAGGAAAGCCTACACCTGAAAACGCTCATCCTCACTTGGATGACACCAATACTGTAGCTGTTGTCCATAACGGTACTTTGGAAAACCATAGCGAAATCAGAGATGATTTAATCAAAGAAGGTCACGAATTCATATCAACAACTGATACTGAAGTGATTCCTCATATGATTAAAAAATTTATGGACGAAGGCCTGAATTTGGAGGATGCCGTGAAAAAATGCTGTGAGAAAATTGAAGGGTCATATGCAATAGTTGCAATGTCCAAGGACGAACCTGACAAACTTGTTGCAACAAGAAAAGATTCACCTTTAATTGTTGCATTTGGAAAGGAAGGTTATTTCGTCGCTTCAGACACCCCTGCAGTGCTTGATTATGCACGTGATGTGATAAGGCCAAAAGAGGGAGAGATTGCAATACTTACAAAAGAAGGCATTGAAATCCATGATGAAAACGGCAAGGAAATTAAAAAAGTCCCACAGCACATTGATTGGTCTCCGGAGATGGCCAAAAAAGAGGGTTTTGACCATTTTATGATTAAGGAAATCACAGAACAATCTGCAGCCGTTAAAAACACTTTAGGTCAAAGGGCAAATATCGAAAAGATAATCAAAAGCATTGGAGATGTCAAAAGGATCTGCTTTGTTGCCTGCGGAACATCATATCACGCTTCAATTACAGGGAAATATCTAATCGAGTCCCTTGCAGGCATCGCATGTGATGTGGTCATTGCATCAGAGTTCAAATACACTGCAAAAACATGGAATGAGGATACACTGGTTATTTTCATTTCACAATCTGGGGAAACCTTTGATTCACGTATGGCATTAAAAGAAGCCAGAAAAACATCAAAAACATTGGCTATCGTTAATGTTGCAGGTTCTGCAATGACTGAAGAAGCAGAATACTTCATTCAAACTCAGGCAGGTCCTGAAATAGGAGTTGCCGCAACAAAAACATACCTTGCGCAACTAACCGCAATCTATCTATTCGCCGCTTTGATGGCTAAAGACGAAAAGCTAATCAGAGAATTGTACAAGGTTCCTAAATACATTGATGAAGTGGTAAATGAAAGGGAATCCATCAAGGAGATATCAAAAAGATATGACTTTGCAAAAAATGCATTCTATCTTGGACGTGGATTTTCCTATCCGATTGCTCTTGAAGGAGCATTGAAACTAAAGGAAATCACCTACATCCATGCAGAAGGTTATGCCGCAGGAGAGCTTAAGCATGGCCCATTGGCATTGATCGATGAAAAAGTTCCAGTCATTGTAGTTATTCCTCCTGGAGACGACTACAGCAAAACAATGGTTAACTTGGAAGAAGTCAAAGCCCGTGGTGCAATAATTCTAAGTGTCTGCGCCAAAGGTGATAAAAAAACTGCTGAAAACTCAAAAGAAGTAATCGAAATCAATGCAGAAGTTGGAGACATTATTGCCCCATTGGTTTATGCCGTGCCTTTGCAGTTGATTTCATATTATGTGACATGCGACAAGGGCTATAACCCTGATAAGCCAAGAAACCTTGCAAAAGTAATTACAGTATAGTCATGAAGCACGATTTGCTTCATGATTTTTCTTATTTTTTTAATATTCTATAGACAAATCCCATTTATATTGACTGACTTTTTCATTAAAATGATGGAACGGTGTATGAAACGATGAATTTAGACTGACCTTTCATATATAACAAGACCGCAACTTTTACAACACAATCCCAACTCATCATAAATCAATTCTTTTCTGCCACATTCAGGACATGTCAGTTCACAAGCCTTCAAGGCAACATTATTGCAATCCATACAAATCAAATCACCATCAAGGACAAAGTTGGATCCTCCGCAATAGATGCACTTAAGTTTAAAGTCAGAATTACTCTGGTTAATTTGTCCATCTTCAACATGTTTCAAGCTAAAGGCAGAGGTATCCTCCAATGAGGAGCATTCATCAAACATCCTCTTCATCTTTTTCAGATTTGAAACATCCCAATTTCCCAATGCGTCAATATCAAAAAGTCCTCTGCAGTCATAAAACATGAACCTCATATCCTCAACATCGCTTACGTCCCAATCATTCAATGAATCGAGATTTTCAAGACCGAAACATTCAAAAAACATTCCCTTCATGAATTTGACATTGCTGACATCCCATGATTTCAGAAATGAAATGTCTTTCAGACTTCTGCAATACCCAAATGCCCATCCCATAGATGAAACATTGCTGACATCCCAGTTGTCGATACCATGGATTGACGTTAGATTCCTGCAATCGTTGAAAATGCTTTGCATTTCACAGACATTGCTCACATCCCATGTGTCCAAACCTGAAAGGGTAGTTAGGTTATTCAACTGGAGGAATGTCTCATTTAAGGAGGTTACATTATTCGTCAATCCCTGGCAAACTATTGCCTTTACATTTCTAAGCGGATTTTCACCATACCAATTAAAAACGGATGAATCATCACCATACTGCTTTTTAACAACATTCCCCAGGTAATAATAATCATCGGCATCCTCTAAGCCGGACAGGTCTTCACTGATGAAAATTACATCTTCAGGATTTTCAATATCAAGATAATCAGTGAGATTTCGGCCATCCCTTAATATTATAAGGACCCTTAAGTCTCCCAGTTCATAAATGTTTTTTGTTGTGGTGTTCAATTTCTCAAATTCCCTTAAATCATCATTGTAAAAATATTTGGAATAATCTACCATTTTCTGCATAATAATCCTCTTTGAATTTTTCATCAGTTATCTTCAAAAATGCCTCATATCTTAATTCCAATGGAAATGATTCGTCATTTAATATATTTTTCAATTTATCCTGGTTGTCCTCATTGCCTATCTCATCCAATCTAATGTTAAATAAGATATTTTCAAGTTTTCCTTCCGCTTCACATCTGACATAATAATTGAAATCCTCATTGATTATCCTTTTCAATTCATCAATGTCTGAAATTCCATTTATTTCATCTATATGCTTCTGACTGTTTATCAGGTCATCCAATGTCTTTTGGGCAATATATGAAACATCACTATCCTCTGATGAAATCAGATTTTTGAGCGGAAGTTCGTTTTCAATGCGTTTTATATCTTCAAAAAGAGTGTTCAGCCTTTTTTGGGCAATTTGTGAATCATCATTATTAAGGGAAATTATCTGATCTAATATTTTCTTGTCGTTGAGCTTTGAAATTGCAAGACGGCGAATGTCATCATCTTTTTCATCCAAAGCCAGATATCTTAATGTCATCCTGAATTTCGTATCATCCAATGATTCGATTATCGGACGGCGGACAAACAAAAAGTTATCCAGCAATTTCGATGCAGGAATTCCATTTAATGCAACAATCCTCACATCTCTATTGCTGCTTTTATCCGCTACATCGGCCAAAACATAAGAATCAGTGATAGCTCTAGCCGCTTCAAGACATACCTCACTGTTTTCATCGAAAAGCGCAATATCCCTTAGGAAAGAATCATGTTCCCCCTTGAAGTTATTTGATAATGATGTGACTGCATGAAGGCGTATTTTCGGATTTTGATGTTTTGACAATTCCTTAAGCAATTCGGCATCCTTAATATTCAGGATGGCATATAGAGTGGCATCATTATCATTGAGATTTGCTTTAATATATTTTACCAGCACATCTTCATCCTTAATTTTTGAAATAGCATGAAAAAGAATATCCTGATTATCTTCTGTAAAAATCAAGTCATTTAAGATTCCCTGGCTTGAAAAACTTCTATTTTTTATTGCCTCCAGCCTGATTTTATCGCTAGATTCATTCAAGACAATGTTATTAAGAAATAGTTTATCCGATATAATATTTGCACAAACAATGCGCTGATATTCATCATCACTATTCTCAAAAATGCTTTTAAAATATTCTGGGCAATTCAAATTAGGATTAAGTGACAAATCATCCAAACGATGGTAAAATGATTTGTTAAAAATTAGTTTGATTAGATAATCCTTGTCATCAATCTTTTCACATGCCCAATACCGATTAAATTCATCATCGTCATTTTTTATTACTTCACCCAAGACTTCAAAGTCACACAGATTGGGATTTAAAATGGATTCCCTGCGTATGAATACGCTAGAGTCATTTAATGCAAAATCAGATAATATCTTCCCATCAGTGATTTTTGAAACAGCAATCTTTCTAATTTCCTCATCGCGCATAGATTTTGCGATGAGCATTATTGTTTCAGGATCATAAGAATCAGTATTTTCAAGTGCTATCTTAACAATGAAATCATTGGGGTCATTTAAAGCGACATGATTCAAAAGGTCTGCCAAATCAGACTCTGA
Source organism: uncultured Methanobrevibacter sp. (assembly GCA_902794475.1). Classification (GTDB taxonomy): domain Archaea; phylum Methanobacteriota; class Methanobacteria; order Methanobacteriales; family Methanobacteriaceae; genus Methanocatella. The sequence continues at coordinate 40,609 of CADBHR010000002.1, forward strand.
AAGCAACGATTCAACGATTATACGATTCAGCGTCGCCAGCCGGATATGTGAAAATGGATTGTTAAGGCATGTATCAACTAAAAAGTCAATGTCACTAATCTGCTCCATAGCCTTAATGGATACGAACTGTATAGAATCATTAACTAAAATATCTTTTAAAACTTCCTCGTCTTCAATGTAGGCAACTGCAAATAGGCGAACATGCCAGTCAGAGTCATTACGAGCCACATCAATTATTTTCTCTTGATTGTCCGAACGTTTGATGAGTTCATTTTTTATATCATAATGTTCATAATAAGATGCCATACTACCTTATTCAATGTATAACTCATCCAATCTGTCCAAACAAGCTTTTTTAACTTCCTTATCCTCACTCTCTTTAACAATGATTGCAGTTAAAACATTTGGATTTACTATTTTTTTAATTGCAGCTATTCTGACATGAGGTTCCAAATGGTTCAAAGCCAAATCTATCAATGGATTTTCATCCCTTCCTGTTTTTACTTTAAGTTTGGCAACAACAACCTGTTCGGTTTCAATATCTCCGCCATGAGCTTTTTGTCCATCACCGTGCACCTGACGTTCAACGACAGATTCGCCAAGATACTCATAATCCCAATTGGCATCATCACAAGTCAAATGGTCTAAAATTGATTCGCTGCCCAAATATTCATCTTCTTTTGGCCAATGAACATGAACCTTATTGTCCAATGCCTTTGAAATGATTTTCTGACCGGAATTAACATTTTGAATAGAAGTCTTTACTAAATCGATACGTCTTTCATCAAAATCCATCTTATCACCAATATATAATATTTAGTTTTAAAAGTTAAAAAGTCTTTTTAATTTCAGGAAAAAAAATTTAAAATAATCTTTGTCATTTAAAATATGCTTCAAAATCCGGAAGAATTATTTCAAAAAAACGGTTGTCATAAATTCCTAAATCACTTCTGCTTGCCTTTTTGGGAAAATCCTTCCTCATGACTTCCAGATTATTTCCCATCCACTGATTGATTCTTTTTATCAGACTCAAATCCAAATCATCGCTGCAATTACCTTTATAATAAGTGATTAAACCATTTATATCCCTTTTAATATTTTCATCTAGATTATTAGCCTGTTTCAAGAGGTCAAATATGTTTATTGAAGGATTGCCGTTTTCATCAAGCACCATCCAAGTCAGTATGCATCTGGAATTGTACATATACATCTTTATGACCCTTCTGGTTATCTTCAAGTTTTCCTCTGACAATTTTTTCCAATTACTCTTTACAATGTTAAGATAATGGTATTTCAATACCGCATTGTCAAAATCAGGCAAATTTTTAAAAATATCCAATTTTGAATCGACATATACTATCGGACTTATGGTCCATTCCCTCAGATTGGGATTGCTTCGATAATGAAGGTAAAGCGCTTTTCTGATGTCCCATCCGACAATATCCAAATCACCGTCCATCTTCTCGATTACATCATTCTTTTCGGATAATGACAAATAATCCTTCACATCATTCAGTTTATATATAAAACGAACATCATAATCACTTTCAGAATTATCAAATCCCCATGCCCTTGAACCAGACTCACAGGCATATAGAATTGACACATCATTTTCAATTTCAATGGAATTTAGTTGATCAACAATCTGTGATTTCATGATATACCTAAAAAAAAATAAAATAAGGATAAATTTAAAATTAAATTATCCTTTCCTATTCAAGATTATCGTAGATTTCCTTAAGTTCTTCAATGGATTTCTCGGATAATTCTTGATCTTGTTTGTTTTCGATGATTGCTAAAATTTTAGCCTTTTGAGCTCTGTTAGCCATTGCTCTTTTATTAGCTTCAATTTCAGCTTGTTTCATGTTAAAGATTTCTTTAACAATACTGATTTTAGTTTCAATTTCAAATTTCTTTGGATTTTCCTTTGTTTGTAAAAGGGAATCTCCCTGAAGATCAGCTTCATTCTTTTTCAATTCTCTGTAGATTAAATCAAGGTCTTCCAATTTTAAATCGAACAAGTCTTCGACATTAATCAAACCTTTGAATTCAAATCTGTACTTGTTTTTTAAACATTCAATCCATATGTCAGTCATTGAATACCTCCTAATTTTATTCATAATATCATCTAAATAACAACGTTTATTACTCTTTCGATATTCTCGCTTTTTACTTTTAATGTTACTTTATTCCTTTGAGTGAATGAAAATCCAATACCGCTCAATTGATTGTCGGATTCTTCAACACGTCCAACACTTGCCAAACCTTCCATTACTCTTTTGTGTTCATTCAATTCATTGATTAAGAATTCATTGAACCAAGGACGGGCCTTATCATCACTGACACAATCCTTTAAGATAAAGAAGATATGCTTGTTTCCAACTTCATTATCGCCCCAGTAGTTCGGACTGTAGCAAATCAATGATACAGGAACAAAGGTGTCATATGTCAAGCCCCATTCGGTAATGTTGGAAGCGTTAGATTCAAGCATGTTCTTTAATGTGAAATTGTAGTCCTTATCCAATATTACTTTTGCAACATCGACATAATTTTTATGATTTATTTTAAATGGATATGTATAAGCATTTATTTTTCCATCAAATTCAATTTCGGCTTGGAATCCCCAGTCACCGCCACGATAAGTATATTGGTGCACACGGAACAGGTATTCGCCCGGAATCATATCGTGTTTGTTTTTAAATCGGATATTTTCAACAGCAGGCTTATTCTTTTCGGGATCAATAATATCCACATCCAGCCAACCGCCGGTTCTATTGCTTTTCTTTTTATGATAGTAAATTTCATTGCCGTCAGGTTCAGTACAATGTGCATCCAAATCGTTTTTGTCCCATTCACCAGTATCATTCCATTGAATGGAGAATCTTAAATCCACATCTACATCCCCACCCATTGATTTGACTCTTTCTTTCATCAAGCTGTCTGCTAAATTATTTTTATAAGACCATGAAAATAAATTATCCCACTTGAACATGCTTGGAGCGTCCTTATTGACAGGAGCGATTAAAGACATGAAATTATTTCTCAAACTGTAATCAAGATACAATTCCACTTCCTGAGCATTAGGCAATACATTTTCAATGAAACTGTCCAATGGAATTTCCTGAACCTTATCATAGTTCTGCCTTTTTTTAGAAGCAAAATCCTTAAGTTTATCAAATAGATTCTCATTATCTTGGAGCTGAGGTGTTACATCCCTATTTGCAAACAGAATATCATTTACGCTTAAATCTTCCATTACTGCAAATCTACGGGCGATACTGTCACCAAAACCTAATTCAGTAATTTTTTCTTCTGCTTTTTCAATCATTTTTTTAGTGAAAACTGGCTTAGGCCTTTTGTAGTTAGCAGGGGAAACGATTTCTTCATATTTTTCAACAGCATTATCTAAAGGCATGCCTTCAGTGATATTTAAAAGTAATGTGCCGATACTTCTGTTTTTGATTCTGGATATTACAGGACCAAGATCAATACTATTAATCCAGAAGAAAATATTCTCATCAGGAAATTGTGAATCTTCATATTCTTCAAGATACTCCTTGAATATGGATAATTCATCATACCATTCATTTCCTCTGTATAAATTATTGGATTCAATTAGTTCCAAAACCGTTTCGACAGCATTAATTGAAATACTCTTTGTAGAAGATTCCAAAACATGCCTATCAGTCTTTGCATCGGAAATGGAATGAAAATCACCAATATGGGCTTCGGGAACATCAATGTAAAAGTGATTAAAGTTGATTACTTGCCCATCTTCCAGCATCTTCTGGTTACATTTTTCACCGATCCTTTTATCATAAGATTTGAATATGTCTTCAATGCGACACTGTTTTACAAAATCATCCAACTTATTAAAGGTATACTCATAATCAGGATGTGTTTCACATCCAAATAAAGTGATAATCTCGTAATTCTCTTCATCCACTGCCACAACATTTCCAACTTTTTTAAAAAAACGTTCGCAAGCAAAACAATCATGACGTCTATTTTCAATGAAAATCGGATTTATATCCTCTGGAAGTGAATTAAGGTATAAATTCCATAAATCCCAATTATTACAGTCAACTTTGAAAAGCTTTTTGGTTGCCATATTCTTTTCAAAATGCTCATATATCTTATCTCTTTGCCATTCGAAACTGATTTTATCACCACCTATAAATTTTAGAAAATATTCTACAATTCAATATATATTTAAAATAATATATAAATTTTATAAAGTAAATGCTTTACTTTACTTATAATTAATCAACTCCAAAATAACAGCATGAAATATGAAAAAAGAATAAGATTTAAATTAATGATTTTGAGAAGATACGGATTAAACATTGACAAATACAAAACCAACAAAATGGTAAGAGACATTTATCTTCAAAAAAGACATGAAATGGGAAAAAATAGAAATCTGGAGAAATATTGGCAAATTTTAACTTTCATTGGCAAAAAGGACATTGACAAGGACCGCTTCCATTACATTTACTGGGAAATCGGAGAATGTCTGTTTAAGCTTAAAAGGTATAATGATGCATCAAATTATTTCAAAATAGCTATTGATAATGCAATAAGTAGCTCCTATAAGAAAAACAAATCCAAATTCAAATCACAACATTATGACTATTTTTTGAAGAACTATCAGCTTGCAGTGCTGTGCTTCATCAAAGCCGGAGAATTCCGCCAAGCAGATTATTATTTCAATCTCAACATGTATTGTGACGGATATACAAAATTAAAAGATTACTATCTTGCTGAGCTCTATGCATCATTGGGGGCTAAGAATCAGGCTATAACTTATTACGACAAAATAATCAATGAAATAGATAATATAAAAATCATCAAGCTTACCGACTATGATCCCTACGTGAATGGATATCTTGAAGAGGAATACAATCAGAAAGTTCAGGAAAAGGAAAAAAGAAAAGAGGAGATTTTTGAAATTATAGATTCATTATAATTCACTTAATTTCCTTTCGGCTTCTCTTGAAACGATAAACCTGTCACTTTCTGCAATATCCTCCAAAATAGATTTGGATTTGATTCTTTCAACTGCATGAAATGCGACATACTCATCATAGTCATTAAAGGCAATTTCTTTTAACAATTCCTCATCATCCAATTTCATGACATAAGCCATTCTAATCTTTTCATCGCTGTTATCCAATTCATGGCCAAAGCAGTCTGTTAATTTCCTTTTGATTTTGGAAAAAAGATTCATCAGTCCCAAAATTAAAACAGCAAATACGAACAGGGCAAAAATGACTTTGAAAAATAATGCAATTAATTCAGACAACATAATATCAACCCAATAACTTTTTTAATCTCACTTTTGCAGATTCACGTACGAATCTGTTTTCATCACTCTCAATTACACTCAAAACAAATGCCCTATCCTCAATGTGCTTAATGGCATTAACACGAATCCATGAGTGAAGATCGGTTTTTGCGATTTCCTTTAACCTTAACTCATCAGTGATGTAGTTGACCGCCTCGTTTCTAACATACCATGTCCTGTCGGTTTTTGAAACTTCATATATTACATCCTGGGAGATATTGGCATTCCCAACAGCCGCAAGCCTGACGTTCCAGTTTTGATGATTTTTGGCATAGTTCTCCAAAACATCCTCATTTTTTAAATTAGGATTTCTGATAGCTTCTTTTAAAACTTCCTTATATGTTTCGTTTTTTATTATGTCTATTAAAGCATCTTCATCGGTGATTCTCCTTACCGCTTCGATGCGAACGCAGTAGATTTCATCATCCCTTGCAATCTCCGCTAAAACGTTTTCATCTGTTATCTTTTGAACCGCCTTTACGCGAGCCTGCCAAGTCAATGAATATCTTGCAATCCCAATGAGCTTTTCCTCATCGAATATCCTTTCGACATCCCTTTCAGTTATAATCAAGCTTGAATCACTCCTTTTGATTCTATCCCATGCAAGCTTTCTTACGTGATGATTCGCATCATGCCTTGCAATGTGGACAAGGATATCTCCATCATCAATCCTGTTCAATGCGGCCTTTCTGACAGAATGTGACTGGTCCTTTAGAACAATTTCCCTCAAGACATCTTGATCGTTGATTCTGTTGACCGCCACCTTTCTGACAAGCGCACTGGCATCGCCGGTTACAACTTCAATCAGAATGTTCTCATCATCGATTCGCCTTACTGCCGCACGCATTACATATTTATCAGAATTTGCAAGGCAGATTTTAGCAAGGCTATCGAAATCAGTTATTTTTCTTACATCTTTAACGCTTACAGTCACTCGGCAACCTCCTTTAATCTGTTTACAAAGAGATTTATATCAAAAAAAGTATTTAAGTCAGTTAAAGAAAATCATTTAATCAAATTGGATTAAGTCATGAAACCATACCCTTTTAGTAAACTCTTCGCCAATGTGTATTACAACACCATTCCAATCTGTTGGCTTTACATTGAATCTTGAAAAATTATCTGCGAAAGTGGAGGATTCGATTGTAAATTCAGCCTTTCGAGTATATATTGCGCCGCCTCCCCCTTCCTGTGCAATATTTTTTGATACTGTGGATTCCTGAACTTTTAAACTGCTTCGAATGTTATATATTGCTCCCCCATTCCAATTTGCCATGTTATCATTTAATATTGATTTTACAATGGTCAAATCACCATCTATAACAAATATTGCTCCGCCATCCCTGATAGCCCTATTATCTTCAAGTGATGATTCGGAAATATTCAGCAAGCCTTCACGATTATTGTATATTGCTCCGCCATTCCCATTTCTTGCCGAATTTTTTGTGAAAGCAGCCTTGTTCAAGATTGCTTTTCCACCATCATTATTTAGCGCTCCGCCATGCTCGGCCACATTGGCTAGAAGTGTAGACCCTTCAATATTCAATGTGCCCTTCCCATTGAATATTGCTCCGCCATGATTATATGAAATGTTTAAATTGAATGTGGAATCAGCAATGCTTAAGATAGCATCGTTATCATTGAATATTACTCCCCCATCCCAATTTGCTTTATTACTTACAAATATAGAGTTGACAACGCTTAAAACACACCCATAATTATTGAATAATGCTCCACCATCCCCACTTGCCTCATTTTTAGCAAAAATGGAGTTCACAAGAGTTGATTGCCCCCTATTCATTATGGAAGCTCCATTTGCAGAAGCATTACCTGTGAAAGATGATTCCTCGACCATTAAAATGCCCTTATCGTTGCATATAGCTCCACCTTCACCATCAGAATTTGGATTATAATAAGATGAAATATTATCGTTGAATTCAGATTTTGTTATAGTCAGGTTGCCTTTGCAGTTATATATGGCGCCTCCGGCACATTTTGTTTTGTTTTCTATGAATTGGGAGTTCATTATGGCCAAATCAGCAGCATTGTAAATTGCACCGCCATTATCTTTTGAAAATCCGTTTTTAAATGTGATGTTTTTGATTTGGACATTCCTGCCACTGCATCTAAATATCCGAGTCTTCTCACGGGCGTCAATTGAATGGCCGTTTCCATCAACAATCAAATCATCAGCATCAATTTCAATGCCCTGCAGATATTTCGATTCCTCATCCTCTCCAAGGACAATGTCACAGTCCAGAACTATCTCGTTAAATCCAGAGCGAATCAGCTCATCCAAATATTCAAAATTATTACCCATATTTCCCCCATCTGAATCAATTAATAATATTTAAGTTGATTATTCTAAAAAAAGTTTTGTAGGATGAAAGCGACAGGCACTTTCATCCTAAGTAGTGTTCAGCACTGAAAGGTTCTGAAGAAAGTCCTTTTCTTTGACGGATTTCAGTCACGATTTTATCTTGCAAGTGAGAAGGCAATATAGCGAATCCTTTCATTTCGGTTGAAAACAATCCTCTGCCTCCAGTTGCAGATCTGATGTCACCTGCAAATCCGAACATTTCAGCTATAGGAACTTCGAATTCCATTTCACTGACATCGCCAAAGATTTCCTGGTCGGTCATGATACCTCTCCTGTTTTGGATTTCAACACTGCATGCACCAATGTATTCGATTGGAGCGGAAATGAAAACCTTTTGGATAGGCTCTACCAAACAAGGATTTGCAAGCATAATTGCACCGTATATGGCATTTTTAATAGCAGGAAGCACTTGAGAAGGTCCTCTGTGAACAGCATCCTCGTGAAGCTTAGCATCAACCAATTTGAATTTCAAACCGGTAACCTCTTCAGCGGCCAATGGCCCCTCTTTAAGTGCAGTTTCAAATCCTTCAAGCAATAGCTCTTTTACTTCATCCAGATGCTGAATACCACGAGTCATGTTCAGGAACATGGATTTGTTATATATTTCCCAAACACGTCTTGCCTCTTCCTTGTCCATACCGAATTCTGTGAACTTTTGGACCATATCCTTAGATTTGATCTGGCCTTCATTTAACTCCTTGTTGTTTAATGCATTAACAATAGCCTCATCTAACGGCTCTATCTCAAGGTAGAATCTGTTGTGTTTGTTTGGAGATTTTCCTTCGACAGGACCTGCAGTACCTAAAACGCTTTCCCTGTAAACTACAATAGGCTCTGATGTAATTATATCCAAGTTTTCATCATTTTTTATCCTGGTAGTTACAATTTCAAGGTGAAGCTCTCCCATACCTGAGATTAGTTGTTCGCCGGTTTTTGGGTTAATGTTGACTTTAACAGTTGGATCCTGTCTTGCAACATCCCTTAAGACTTCAATCAATTTAGGCAAGTCCTTTATGTTTTTAGGTTCAATGGCAACTGTCACAACAGGTTCTGAAATATGGTCAATCGGTTCAAATTCAGCTATCCTGTTTTCCGGTGAACATAATGTTTCACCTGCAGTTGCATCTTTAATACCGATTACGAATGCAATATTTCCTGCCGGAACCTTATCAGTGTCAATGATATTGGCACCGTTAAATATTCCTACCCGTTGTATACGGGATTTCTTCTTGGATCCTACCAAATAAACTTCATCTCCCTTTTTCAATGTTCCGCCGTAAACCCTGCAAGTTGAAATGAAACCTGCCTGCTTATCAATAGCAACATTTGTAATCATTGCTGCAAGAGGGCCTTCTGCAGAGGCATTCAACATTGTCTGACCTTCATTTGACTCAACATCCCCTTTCCAGATTTTTAAAACCCTGTAATTTTGTGCAACATCAGGGGAAGGCAAGTGTTCAATCACCATATTGAGTAAAATTTCATGTAACGGCAAAAGTTCCGCCAATTCGTCAGCACCATCATTTCTGCAATATTCAATAATGTCGCTTAAGTTGATGCCAGTTTTTTCAACAGTCGGAATATTTATTGCCCAATTCTGAAAGGCTGAACCGAATGCTACACTACCATCAGTAAAGTCGACCTGCCAATCTTTATCAGGAGATATGTCCTTTATTAATTTATTTACATCCATGAAAATCTTAAGAAATTTTTCCTTAAGCTGATCGGCATCATATTTTAACTCATTAATTAACCTGTCCACCTTGTTTATGAAAAGTACAGGTTTCACATCTTCCTTAATGGCCTGCCTTAGAACTGTTTCGGTTTGTGGTTTAATACCTTCAACAGCGCATACAACAACAACTGCACCATCAACAGCCCTCATAGCACGGGTCACATCTCCTCCAAAGTCAACATGGCCAGGAGTGTCTATTAAGTTAATCAGATATTTTTCGCCATTGTACTCTTGAACCATGGAAGCATTGGCTGCATCGATAGTGATACCTTTGCCATCTTCCAAAACGTCACTATCAAGCGCTCGTTTTTCACCGGCTAAATCCTTGGAGATTAATCCTGCACTGGCCAATAAATTATCGGACAAGGTTGTTTTTCCATGATCAATATGAGCACAGATTCCAATGTTTCTAATCTTTTGAGGTTCATACATTAATTCTTCTATTTTTTTAATCTTTTTGTTTTGTTTTGCCATATTATGACTCCCTTAAGTTAATTAACGTATGAAAGCCGCTGTAAAAATAAAAAAATAAATTACAAAATTGTTTTATCTAAAAAAAGCTAACTGTGCCAATCACAAAGCTTTCGCTAGAACCGACTTTCATACAAATGAAATCTGATTCTAAATCTTCGAGCCCCATGATTAACACCTCCTAAAAGTTTTCGTTAATATTTCTTTGATTATACTAGTATATAAATTAACTAAAGCAATTCCTTTAGCTAACGCCAACCCGCAAACAGACTATCCCTATCCATCAATATTTCCCTATCCAAATCCTTTAAAACATCTATATTCACAATACATCCATCAAACATGCCCACATAATTATTAGGACATACATTGGATAGGTCCCAATCACTTAAAGCGGAAATATCGGTTATTGATGAGCAACTCGCAAACATGCACTCTGTGAATCTGACGTTTCCCACATCCCATGATTTTAAGGGTGAGATATCCGATAATGATTTGCAGTACTCAAACATGAACTCCATGTTTTCCACATTGCAAACATTCCAATCACTTAAAGCCGATATGTCATTTAATGACTCACAAGACCCGAACATGCTCCTCATTTTCGAAACATTGCTGACGTCCCAATCCCTTAAAGCAGAAATATCGGTTAATGATTTGCAGAAGTTAAACATGCCTCCCATATCCTCCACATTGCCGACATCCAAATCACATAAAGATGATATGTCATTTAATGAATTACAACCACTGAACATGTTTCTCATATCCACCACATTGCTCAAATCCCAATTCAAGACTAAAATGGATTTCAAATCCATACAACTGGCAAACATCGATCCCAAGCTTTTCACTTCATTTGTCACACCAGATGCCACAACTACTTTTAGATAATAAAAAGAATTATATTTTCCCCTTAAATCCTCAAAACCTGACAAATCCTCACTTACATATAATACATCATCCACATCTTCAACATCTTCCCAATCTGTCAAGTTTGTTCCGTTTTTAAGTATGATTAAAACATTATTGTCCTCCAAATCATAAATGCTTTTTGTAGTCGTGTTCAACCTTTCAAAATCTTCCAGATACTCATTTGAGTTCATTTCCAAACACCTTTTTCATCCATCTGCATGACCGAATTTTGAATTGACAATATCAGTCACATTCCTCAATTCACATTCAAATTCCCCATCAAATTGGGAATTTTCAACTGTGCATCCATACCCTTCATAGTTATATATTGAATCTGCATTTCCCTGATTGCCTTCAAATTCGCAGTTCACCAATCTGAAATATCCTTTATTGAATATTGCTCCGGCCACATTGTCATGTTCCATTTCAATCTTTTCAATCATCGTTACTGAGGGGAGATAATTAATGTAATTCGGGTTCCATTTGATTTTTGAGACATTATTCCTGAAATTAGCATTCTCAATTTCAATTTCGCCCTCCCAGTTGTTTATTGCTCCTGCAAATTTTGAAGCGTTGCTGTAAAATATCAGGTTGTTTGCCTTGATTTCACCATGAAAATTGTTAATGGCTCCGCCATCCCTTGCATAATTTTCATGAAATCTTGAATTTGAAATCTTCAGCTGCTTTTCATTGAGTATAGCTCCACCATATTTGGTGAACTTATCATCCAGAGGAAGTATTCTTTCATATGATGGTACGAATACAGGTCCTCCATTTTGGTGAAATTCACAGCGAAGGATTTCAAGTTCGCCTCTGTTGAATATGGCGCCACCATTATACCCGCTGTTTTGATCAAAATAGCAGTGGATAATCTTCAATGGGTAACTGCTTGTGTTCACTATTGCCCCACCGTAGGAAAGGGATTGGTTATTTGTGAAATGACAATTAATCAGGGTGACCTCACCCCTGTTGTATATTGCACCTCCATATCCTGTGGGAAGAATAGGGTTTCTGTAGACTCCATCGGTTTCCTCATCTTTTGACCTTGAAAAGGAATAGCCGTTCTGAAATACGACATTTTTAATTGTGATATTTCTGCCTGTAATTGAGAATATCCTTCCAAAATGCCTTGCATCGATAAAATGACCCATACCTTCAATTACAAGGTCATCGACATCAATTTCTATCCCATGGACATGTTCATACTTTTCATCATCATCCAATCGGATATCCGAGCCAAGACATATATTTCTTTTTCCGCTATGAATCAAATCATCCAAAAATCTGAAATTCTTAGACATCCCCATCACTTTTTAATGTTTTTAGGGTATTTTTTGCAGCCATTCGAACCCAGTAGCTGTCATCATTTTCACAGACATCCCTTAAGAAAGACACATCCGTGATTCTTTCAACTGCCTGTTGCCTGATATGGAAATTTGAATCATACAAAGCAAAATCCTTTAATGTATCCTGTGAATCAATCCTAGATACTGCAACATTTCTAAGATATTCATCAGCATGATTATATGCAATATCTCTCAGCATATCTTCATCGCAAATCCTCAACACACAAACTGTATGGCACCTTGGATAAGGAGAATTATCTAAGACATCAGTCAATATTGAATCATCATTTATTTTTGAAACCGCATAAGCAGCATCAAACTCATCGAGGGCATCAGTGGCAATTCTGGCCAAAACCTTTTCATCCGAAATCTTATTTATTGCAAATTTGGAAACCCCCAATGGTCTTTCACATGCAAAATCGGCCAAAAGCTCATCGTCATCTATGTTGTTTATGGCAACCTGTGAGATATATTCATCATGCATATAACATATTATCTTAACCAGTTTAGCTTCATCCTTGATTGCCTTTACGGCTTGTGCACGGACAAATTTATTGTCGTTGTCTAAATTAAATTCGTTTTCATCCAAATTCAAATTCCATAAAGCCTGACCTTTAACCTTTTCACCTGATTCATTGTCAATGATTTCCTTTAATTTGGATTTATCGAAAATTCTTAAAACAGCATTAAATCTGACGTTTTCTGAAGGATGGTTTAATGCCATGTTAAACAATGTGTCCTCATCAACCAGTTTATAATTCAAAGAATATGGAAAATAATCATAATTGAATGAATTTAAAAGTTCGCTGCAAATTTCAGCATCACCTATATGTTCAATAGCCTCAACAACATATAACGAATTGATTGCAATTTCCCTTTGCAGCTCATCATCATTAATTAAAGAAAATACATGCAGCATCAAATCCTCAAAATAAACATAATCATCCGGAAAAGATGTGAAACGTTGAATAGGACGGTATTTTGATTGGAAGCTTTCACCAACAATCATGTCATACAATACTTTAGGATTATAGATATTCTTTGAAATTTCAATGCATTCGCCCCAATCGTCACTGCCATATATGGAGTCTATTAAAATGAATTGGTCATGAATGTTTCTGAGTATTACCGTTTTCATGCGTTGAGGATAAATTTCAATCAATCTGGACTCGTCATCGAGCTTTTTGCATGCCATATCCACAACATCCTCATCCGAATCCTTTTCAATTATTTCAACTAACTTATCAGCATCATCAATTTTAAATAATGCTGCAATTCTCAAATACTTTGATTCATCATTAAATGCAATATTTTCCAGAATTGAAGCATCATCAATCATCAAAGTTGCAACCAAACGGTTTTTCCAGTCTTTATCATTCAGTGCAATGCTTTGCAAATTATCAGATGCAGAATAATCCCTGTAGATGTCATTGTCCAAAATCTCGTCACGACAGTCGATTAAACAGGAATCTTCAGTAAATGAAAAGAAAGCCATTAATGTTGACATGGCTATTAATCTATTGCGCCAGTTAGTGTCACTGGAAGCCATTTTAAAGAGATAGTCAAAGTCATACACTTTCCTAAGGCATGCCTCTCGAATAAAATCCTCTGAAGTGTTTTCAATAATGTCAAAGAGAATTGACTTTATAAAAATTTTCCCTATCGCATAAAGTCTGACATCTTCGGAGTATTCGGCATTTAGGACATACTCTTCAGAAATCCTCTTTTGGTTTGAAAGTTCAATGAGTTTAGAATTTTTCATGTTATACCTACTTGAATATTGGATTCACATCTAAATAAGTTTAATCAAAAATTGAAGATTACAATTATGGAGGTCAATGCTGGCGAAATATGGAAATCAAATAGATAAAGAATGCAAAAATGAATAGGATATAATATGGCCAGATCAAGATTACCTCATCAAGATTATCCCTTATATATCTGAGTATTTCCATAATAGACAATTTCAAAACCTCTAAAAAAAATAATGATGGAACTAGTAGAAACTAGCTCCAATTTCAGTTGTTGCATCGTTCAGCTCTTTTGTTTTGACAGTGATTTGAACGATATCCTCTGCAGTGACAGCATCCTTTAACTCAACGATTAAAGTTTCGATTCTGTCAATGTCTGATGGAGGAATTTGGTCCCTGAATTCAGGGTCGAAAATGAATTTTTCAGCTGCATAAATCGCTGAGTCAGCATCATTTCTAAGTTGTGCCAATCTGTATTTCCTCTCATCAGCTTCAGCATGTTCGTTTGCTTCCTCAACTGCCCTTTGAATTTCTGAATCGGACATTTTCATTGTTGAATTAATGATTATGGACTGGTTCACACCGGTTGAGAGTTCCTTTGCGGTTACATTAAGGATACCGTCGGCATCGATTTCATAGGTGATTTCAATTTGAGGAACACCTCTTGGAGCAGGAGGGATACCATTGAGCAAGAATGAACCCAATTGGGCATTATCCTCTGCCATTTTACGTTCACCCTGAACGACACTGATATTAACTCCTGTCTGATTGTCATGAACTGTTGAGTAGTTTTCACTTCTTTTGACCGGAATTGCAGTGTTTCTTGGAATGATTACAGATGTTGAACCGTCGGCAACTTCAGTACCTAAAGACAATGGAGTCACATCAACGAGAATCAAATCACCGATTACACCGTCAATTACACCTGCCTGGATTGCAGCACCCTGTGCCACACATTCCATTGGATCAATTCCCCTTTCAACTTCCTTATCCAAGTACAGTTCAACATATTCCTGAACCATAGGCATTCTTGTAGGTCCTCCAACAAGGATGACCTTGTCGATGTCTTCAGAGGTCATTACCGCATCATCCAAAGCCCTTTGAATTGTTTCACCACATCTTTTAACGATTTCCTCAACAAGTGATTCCAATTTGGAACGATTGATTGTGGTTATGAGATTCAATGGCTGGCCGTCACTGTCCATAGCAATGAACGGCAAGTTGATTTCAGTTTCAACAGTGTTGGACAGTTCAATTTTTGCCCTTTCTGCCGCTTCTTCCAACCTCATGTCAGCTTGGGAATCCTCCAACAGATTTACTCCGTGGTCATTTTCAAATTCATCGGCCAAATATTTTTTTAAGGCAAAGTCCATATCCTTTCCACCAAGCTGGGTGTTTCCGCTGGTTGACTGAACCTCAAAAATTCCGTCACCGAATTCCATGATGGTAACGTCCAATGTTCCGCCACCCATATCAAAAACAAGGATATTGATGTGTTCGTCGGAGTCCTTGTTTAAACCGTAAGCCAAACTTGCAGCGGTAGGTTCATTTAAAAGTCTCAATACATCCAGGCCTGCAATTTTACCTGCATCCTTAGTGGCAGTCCTTTGGTTATCATCAAAGTATGCCGGAACGGTAATTACTGCCTTTGAGATTTCCTCACCGAGAAACTCTTCAGTATCCCTTTTGATTTTCTGCAGGATGAAAGCTGAAATTTGCTGCGGAGTGTATTCCTTGTCCTGAATTTCAACAGTGTAATCGGATCCCATCTTTCTTTTGATTGCCTTAATTGTATTTTCAGGATTAGTAATAGCTTGTTTCTTTGCAGGTTCCCCTACAAGCAAATCGCCATCTTCAGTGAATGCAACATAACTTGGAAACGCTTTTCCATAAACAGTTGCCCCTTCTGCACTTGGAACAATTGTAGGTTTTCCGTCAATGAATACACAAGCAGCAGAGTTACTTGTTCCCAAGTCGATTCCTATAATTTTTTCATTTTCGCTCATTTAATCAACCCCTATTTCATTTTCCTCTTATAAAGACTATTTAACAGATATCTAATGTCCTCATTGTCTCCTTTATATTCCAAATATTTGTTTAAGTAATAAATTGCTTCATCCACAAATCTCAAATAACTAAAACTTAATTCATAAGCCACACATGCTTTATTTAACAAATAAACATCTTTGTTTTTAAAATATCTTGCCTTATCACCAATATCCTCATAATATCTGTATGCTAAAATTTTATAATCCGCAGACTTGAATTTGGACAGCAACGTTGCATAATAGAATTTGATATTATACATGTTGTAATAGTCAGCAGGACAGTTCTTTAAGGCAGTATCCAAAAAGACAAATGCATCATGGTAATTCTTATTGACAATTGCCTTTTTAGCCTGACTGAAGTTTCTGTTCGCAAGATCAATGCTGTTTGAAGCATTAATCCGGAATTCATTGCTTTTATGTGCATAACTTAGATTCTTTTGTGAAAATTTCTTAATGTTTTTTGCCTCCATTATATCCACAAAACGATTGAAAGAGGCCAAACCATGAATCATGTCATAATTCTCACTTTTGTTATTGTCAATGAATTTGAACAGTCCGGTTTTTTCATATAATGGAATATCAACATCTTCATCCAATTCCTTGAAGGGATCATATCCCAAAATTGAAATTACGCTTTGCTTAATCTTTTCCTCTGATTCAAGTTCAAACATTCTGATAATGTCCACATCATTCAGGCCCAAACTCTCTTTGATGATTTCCTTTGTAATGTAATCTTTAAATTCATCCTTCAGATAATGCATATGAAACAACAGGTCTTCATAAGGCATTGTTCTTAAAAGGTATTGTATCTCGTACTTATCCAACCCATACATGCCAAGCTCTTTTCTGAATCCTTCGATATTGTAATTTCTTTTGCGCATAAACAATTCATTTTCTCTCTGTTTGAAAACCAAACCGAATTCATAACTGCTGCGCATTTTTCTGAAATTTTCATTATCCAAATCTCTGAAGTATTTGAAATATTTCCTGGCACTTTCCGGCTTGTTATATTCTTTTAAGATAATCGCAACGTAATACCAATAATTGGCATTGGTATTGTCAATGTTTAAAGCGTCCACAAGGCAAGTGTAAGCATCAATCCATCTATTAAGTCCGATTAATGATATTGCACGGCCAAACATTGAATCCACATGATTCTCATCCATTGACAGTACAAGATCAAAACAGTTCAATGCTTCTTCATAATCGCCCATCTTGTTCAAGACCTGGCCGATGTCCTTTCTAATATCAAATGGACATCCCTTTTCTTCAATTGCCATTTCAAAATAATTCAGGGCATCTTCAAATTTGCCTTCATCTTCCAGTTCCCGTGCATATTCAATTAATTTTGACATATTAACCTCTCACATGTTCAAACATTTTTTTAAATTGATTCAACTCATTATAAGAGAAATTAATCTTAATTTCAATAAGATTTTGTCTTAAAATTGAATTAATCATGCTGAATTTTTCCTCATCACTTAATTCCACTTCACTTTCAAATTCGCAGTCCTTCTTTAAAAGAATCACCCTGTCAGATAAAAACTGCAATCTTATCTCTTCAACCATTTCCTTTGTAAAAAATCCATCCAGGATATAAATTATATCGCCAGCAAGACTGTTTCCAAGTTCAACTGATCTTTTAACCTTATCCCGATTCAAATCATCATATTTTTCCAGGACAAAATTAAATGACTCGTAATTTCTTAATTTCATATAATGACATTCAACGGCATGTGCACAATATTCGTTCATCAAAAGCCAATATACATCATGTGTAAGAGCATACCATCCCAAAGCTTCTATCGTATCGGTATTCCTTGATTGGTATACATACATTATTGTATTCTTGAAAATTTCAAAAAGCAAGTGATGAGCCAACTCATGAATCATGGAAGCAATCTGGAGAGTCTTTGAAACATTCGTTTCAATTGCCGCTCTTTTAAAACCGTATGCTCCCATTACCCTTCGTCTATTAATGCTTGAATTCTCAACGAATTTCAAATCGATGTAATTCTCGGCCAATCCCCTAACCTTCATGAAAATATCATCACCGGAAGGGGCATTTCTTATTGCATCCTCCCTGATGCTGTCCAAAATGAATTTGTAAACAGGTTTTGTCAACATCCTTTCAGACAGCAAGCCGATATTTTTACCATTAGTTAAAACGACCATATTATCGATTTTGTTTGGATAATTGACAATCGTCAAGTCATCAACTTGCAGATTCGAGAAATTTTCAAGATTTTCTTTTAACTTAATGTATTCATTTTTGCGATCAATAGAAATTGCTTTCTTGCAAGCTCTTAAGGCTTTTTTATAGTTTAAAAGTCCAATGCACACTTTGGCTTTTAAATACCATGCATACGCACAATTCTGATTGATATGAACAGCAGTTGAAATTGCTTCATCCGCTTCACTAAATGATTTTTCGGCGAGTAAAGTCTCGCACCTTTTTATTTCCGCTTCAAAAGTTCTGCTATTCATAAAGATATTTAACTATTTAAAGGTACTTAAATAAAGTAAAGCATTTACTTTATACGTCCTTTAACCGAATCGGCTTTAGATTTAACCTTATTATAAAACACTTCATCAATTGATTCGGAATCAAGTTTCAGTGCCTCATCACATTTTTTCAAAGCAAGCACATAATAGCCAAGGTGATAAAAGCAATATGCGCTGCCTGCAATAGGATTTGCATCTTTCGAATCAATTCTTGAAGCCCTGTCAAAGCAAATTTTAGCTTCCTTTATCCGGTAATTTTCAATATGTCCGAAGCCCTCATCACACAACCGAATGACACTGGCTGCGCTTTCATGAGGCATTGCATCATCCTCACAGTTACGGCAAATACCATCAGTATCGTCAATGATCCTTCCGCATTTCCCACAGACTTCATACAAGTGCAAATCCCTCAAATCAAAGTCACATACCGGACATATTACAAAAAACGGATTTATGCTATGGCCGCAATTAGGACATTCCTTTGATTTATAATCCCTTAAGTGTGAATGTCTGGATGCATTTCGGCGGTAATCCTTACTGTTAGCATCCACTGCCAAAAGCAACTGATTGTAAAACACGTCCGGAATGGAATCAGAGTCTATCTGACGTGCCCGATCACACAATTCAAGAGCTTCATCGTAGCGGCATCTGTTAAACAGGCATTCGGCTTTTCCAAAAAGTGCATCAGCATTGTTCTCATCTTCGCCCAGGACATCATCATAGATCCTTTCGGCCTGAATGCGATTGCCATTTTTCAAATGCCTTTCAGCCTCATCAAATTGTTCTTTGAAACCCATCATTTCACCTCATTCGCCTTCGATTTAACTTTTCTGTAGAAATTCCTGTCAATTGAGTTGAGATCCATATTTATTGCCTTTTTGCATTCCTTGAATGCCAAAACATAATAACCCAAATGATATAAACAGTAGGCATTGCCAACAACAGGATTGACATCTTTAGAATCCAATTTCAATGCCTTATTGAAACAAGCCTTTGCATCTTTTATTTTAAAATCTTCAAGGTAGCTGAATCCATCATCACACAAGTCAGTGACCTCCTTTAAAGATTCATGGTCATAGCAGGCATCCTCTGCATCAATTCCCATCAGCTCATCAAAATACTTCAGGAACTCAGGAGCTATTTCAAATCTGTCAACGTCATCAACCAACTCATGGGCATAAGTCCTTTTGCCTAAGCTATCTAAACAATATGCCTGACAGACCAAAGCCTCAATATTATCGCTTTGGATATTCAAAGCCCTGTCAAAAAACAGTTTGGCTTTGTTGAACTCCCTTTTCCCAATTAAGTTTTCACCTGATTTTAGAATTGAAGGAATCTTGCTTTCTTCAGATACCTTATTGGTTTTTCTGACTGCATTGCCTGCCTTAAAGACTATCGCTTTGTAAAAGTCATCGGGAACAACATCACTATCGAGGGATTTAGCCTTTTCAGCCATTTCCAAAGAGGCATCAAAGTCACCCATTGCATCAAGACACAATGCCTTTGCAAAAATAATAGAGGCATTATCCGGATTTTGAGCCAATAAATCATCAACAACTTCATTTGCACCTTCAAAATCTTTCTCTTCTAGGAGTGTCTGCACTTTAAACAATAAAATCAACTCAGTAAGATCCATACTTTCACCTCTATTTAAAAATATTTTAAGGATGTTATATAAGTCGGTGAAAGCATTTCATTTAGTTGACATTTCAAGTAATGCAACAGGTTCAAAAAGAGCAACAAATCAATTTTTGTATAATAATCATTTCAAACTAAAAAAAAAACATGATTCAGAGAGAATTCTCTGAATCTAAACGTAAACCCAACGATAAGTATAGGTATATCCTTGAGTGGTGCCATAAGATGTTTCGGATTCGGCATCATAGCTTGTATCGGATTCTGTTTCGCTAGGGGCAACATATTCCATTACTTCAAAATCTTCAGTACAAGCAGAGGAATTATGTGTTTCATCTCCAACAAGGCATGCTGAAATCTTATATTGGCCAGCACTTAAGTTTTGGATTTCCGCCCTTCCAAAAACATCAGTTGTCAAATTGTATTTGACCACCGTACCGTTTTCATATGTCACATTGACCAAGACAGTGGCATTTTCCAATTCAGTGTCATTTTCATCATAATCAGTATTGTTTTCATAGCATACCACATTCAAGCATCCGTCGTTGCCGTCGCTTGTTTCACTGTCCACATCCCATTCCATATATGTCTTTTTAGCTTCAGGAGCTGATGGCCAGAAAAGGAATAGCGCTATGATAACAAATATTACTATAATTCCCAAACAACATTTCATTCCGTTATCCATTATATCACCTTTAAATGTTAGTATGTAACTTCCAAAATATAAGCAAGATAAATGAAAAACTTTCATGCTTATTTAATTTTGGCCAGATTCATTCTCTTCAAAGTTTAATGCCATGCTCAGCATCGCAATTGCCCTGAACCATGAATACAACTCATTATCAATCGGATCATATTCATCAAGTTTCTTTTTGTATTCTTCCTGAGAGAAATCCTCCAAAATCGCTTCAACCAACTCATCATCATAAATATTAGCCAATATCAATGAGGCAGCTATCATATTTGCATCCTCAGGGAACTCATCACCCCACAACAATAAAATCAGGGAACATGATATTGCATATGGTTTCGAATCATCCTCCTTTATGGCTGTCTCGAAAGATTCCTTGAACCTTTTTGCAAAATCATCATAATCTTCAGGGAATTCATCATCAGAACCGTTTTTTATTTCGTCCCAATCATCATTTACATCAGGAAGGGTATTTTGAACTTCATTATCATTGCGTTCATCCACAATATCACCAGAGCCGACAAATGATTCAAACAGTTCCAATTCTCCCCTATTGAAAATGACATTTCCATTTTCCGCAGAGTTATCCTCAAATTTGGAGTTTGATATGTTCAGTTTGGATGATTCGGTTGCATCGAATACTCCTGCATTGTTATCTGCACGGTTAGAAATGAATTCCGAATTGTTAATGTTGATTTCACCCATCGTATGGATTGCTCCACCATCCAGTTTTGCATGATTACCCTTAAATAATGTGCCATTCATGTTAATTTTTGAGTCAGGCAAGACAATCATCGCAGCACCACTTCTGTCGCTTCTGTTGTCTAGAAACACTGATCCATTAATGTCAAGCTTTCCGTTATTGTAGATTGCTCCTCCAAATCCCTGAGCATCATCAGGCAAAATATCGCCCGGACAGTCAATTTCCAAACTGGCTGCATTTGATTTGAATTTGGAATCCTTAATCCCAAGGTCGGAAACGTGGGTTGCAGCTATTGCACCGCCAACACCACCTGAGAAGTTGCCTTCGAATTCACAATTGTCGATGAGCATTTTTTCATCATTGACAATGGCTCCACCCAATTCTGATGCGACGTTTCCTTGGAATATGCAGTTTTCAAATTTCACATCACCTATGTTTGATATTGCACCGCCCATATTCGAAAATGCATTTTTGAATGCAAGATTTTTAATCAAAACATTTTTGGCATCGATTTTGAATATTGATGCATTGTTTTTGGCATCAATAACATGACCTTTTCCATCAATGACCAAATTGTCAACATCAATCTTGATTCCATCTGCATAATCCTCAATTTCGCCGTCATCAAGGCAAACATCAAATTTTAATTGAATATTATTCTCTTTATGAATCAAATCATCCATATATTTAAAGTTAACAGCAGAAAAAGTAACAGATTCAAGAACATCATCCAGAATAGCATATAATTTGTCAAATGACTTCTTATCAGTTGCACCTTCCCTGTTTATATTGGCCAAATAATTGTTCTGAATATCATCGGCATCCAAAGTGTAAACATTTGCAATTGCATCTGCAATGAGGAAATTTGACT
This sequence comes from uncultured Methanobrevibacter sp., assembly GCA_902794475.1. Taxonomy (GTDB): domain Archaea; phylum Methanobacteriota; class Methanobacteria; order Methanobacteriales; family Methanobacteriaceae; genus Methanocatella. The sequence goes on from CADBHR010000002.1 coordinate 63,004, forward strand.
CATGAGGCCAAATTTCTCTCCAGATTTCTACAAATTCAACCATATCATCATGTCTGTAAGGATATGACAATTCCCCATTTTCAGATTCGGAGAAGAATTTAAGAAATTCTGCGGCAAATTCATGTTGGGTTAGCTCACGCACCCAATCCATATTGTTTTCCAGGTAATGAATGTTACCACCAATGAATGGAATATTGTCCTTCTCCTTTTCATTGCAGTATAAAACTCCACGGGCGGTATCCAAAGTTGAATCAATGAAATCACAGCCCTTTACAACTGACATGTTTTGTGCAGTGACATTTGACTTGTTGAAGGTTGAATCCTTTAAAACCAAATTTCCATAAGACCTCGCAAGGATGGAAGTGCCCTTAGCTGAAAGACTTGTAAACTTACATCCGATAATCTTAAGAGAACTTTCAACACTCATAATATCATGAGTGTCATCGAATGATACATTGCCCCAGAATTCAGAGTTTACAATTGTCATTGAAGACAATTCATCATTAAATATGGCCCCTGCAAATTCATATCCATAATTCCCAATGAACCTGCAGTTTTCAACATGAATCTGGCTAAAACATGAAAAGATTGCTCCGCCCCTAAAAGCGGAATTATCTTCAAATGTACAGTCTATGAAATCTATTTTAGATTCCACAGCATATACTGCACCACCCTCTAGGCCTCCGAATATGGATTCAAAATCCCCATCTTTAGGACTTGCCGTTCCATCTTTAAACGTGATATTCTTGAATGTGACATTCTTACCCTCAAACTTAAATATACGGGTCTTGCCTCGGGCATCAATAATGTATCCATTACCATCAATAACCAATCCATCAGTTTCAATATTGATTCCCTCTTTAAACAAAGACTCCTCATAAGAATCCAAAGTTATATCTGAGTTTAGCTTAACTTCCTTTTTACCTGAATTAACCAAATCACTCAGATATCTGAAATCATTGCTTTTTTTCAATCTTCTTAAAATTCTATCCTGAAATGACATTTTTCCCCCTATTCACTTATTGCTTTCCCATTCACAAACGTTATAACCGTCACCCTCGATAGCTACAAAATACAGCTTGTCAAATCCTTCTTCATAGCTCGGGTACTCCAATTTCTTAAATGTTGCCCTAACCCCGACGTCAGGAATCCTGGCTTTACCTTCTCTTTTTGAATTTCTCAAAAGGCAATCCTCAATTGATGATTTGAAATAATAACCGTGAATTTCATAATCATGACCTTTCAAGACATTGAAATATCTTTGACGGTCCTCCCTTGTGGGATTGGTATTGTCCACAACAAAAGAGTCACCACTTTCAATGCATTTGTTGAGAAGTGTTCTTTCCCGGCTTCTCTTTTTTAAGGTATCCAGGTTGATATGAACATAATCTGAGAAGTATTTATTGTAAAACGTTGTTTTACCGCTTGCCTGGATGCCTATGAAAATTACAGCAGTCTTTTCTTTCATATTCTTTTCTTTCATATTCCTCCATTAAATAATTATATGGTATACTGAAAAGCTTCTTCAATGTTACTGCAATCCTCCAGCATTTCCTTTACCTTTGAAATTGTATCAAACATGACATTAATGTCTAAAGTCTCATTTTTGCTATGCTGGTATCTATACCCTATTGAAAGATTGGCTCCGGCAATTCCCCATACCGGACATATGTGGTTAATGTCCGATGAGGTCCCATAAGCCTCAACAAATCCGAACGACTCGACATATGAAATGAATTCCTTATTTTCACATCCGTAAAAAACGCAGTCATAGTCGTTTGCCCTGTCAAGTCCAATCAAATATTTCAAATCTTTAAAGGGATGTCTGGGTAAATCCTGAACTAAACGTTTTGCACCCCATGATCCCCTTTCTTCAAAGGTTGTGAATATCACATGGGGCAGGTATCCCTGCTCAAGTATCTTGAATATTGAAAATACACCTGCCTTATCATCAAATCCCGCACCATGAGGATTCCACATGATTCCGTCAAAAGTGCGATAGATAAAGTCCCTTTCAATATCATCATCTTCAAAATAGATATCCAAATGTGCAACCAATGCAATGGGAATATTTCCTTCAGCGAAAACATAATCCTCAGTTTCAACAACATTTGTATAGAACCCGCCTAAAAACTCGACTGCAAACTCTTTTGTCTGAATCTGGTTGAAATGAACCAATTTCCTTAGAAGTTTATAATCTTCATCATTGAGAATATTCATGTTTCACCTCCAAAAGCAATTGATGCGAAAGATTAAATTTTGAATTAACATCTCATTAATTCAATGAGTATAGTCTGAATGACTCGAGTATATAACTTACATAAAGAAATTTCTTTATGCTACTTATTTACATTTAAAATTAACTTTCTAACATGAAGGACATTAAACTTGAATTGATGATGGTTGCAGCATTGATTCTGATTCTCTTTAATTTATTTGACTTCACATATTGCCTTATAACATATGATGTAATTACATATCAGTATTCATTGGGCTACAGAATCATTACCGTGCTAATACCAATTATTTTCATAATAAGCGTGATAATCAAAATTATAAGATGGGATAAAAGCTTTGGAGACATTCTGTTTTCAGCTTATATTCCCTTAATATTTTGGGCATTTACAATGGCTTTCTGCCTGCCATTAAGTCTAGTATTTGCAGGAGTATGCAAGGGAATAATCATGCTAGGCATGTGAATATATCAAAGACTGTCCTGAAATATGTGGGAATGATAATTATGAATCTGAAAATAATAATCCTATTAATGATATTGATTAATTTAGGCACGGCCAGTGCAGTAGATCTCCAAAGACATGATTTTGAAGGAAAATTTCAAATGGACGTTCCTTACAAATCCTCTTTTGAAAAAGACACCTTTTTTGGTCTTGACATTGGACCTGCAAGAGTTTATCACGATTTCAAAAACGATTTGAACGTTTCATATGTCAGTGTCAGTGATGATGACAAATATTTCAACGACATGATTGAGACGATTGAAAAAGAACCGAATGTCAATATGACAAAAGATAACAGCATATACCTGATTTCAACGGAAAAATTCAATATCGCATTGTTTCATGAAAATCACAAGATAATAGCAATTTCTGCTGGAAATCTTGATTTTGATGCCATCAAAGAGATGGCAAACTCATGTAATGTGTGTCCTGACTGAATTCAAAACGATAAGTGAACGGGCAAGGGAATAATGCCAATCAAAATAGTAAATCAAATCAATTTTTAAAAAATTTGAATAAATGCATAATCTGATATGCATCTTCCACATTTGAAAAAGTAAATTTTAGTTATTGATTAAGTAAATTAAAAATTTGTTTCAGCATTTGCATGAGAAATAGGATACCTATGAGAATAATCATTCATATATTTAAGAATATGAAATGATTTTCCTATACTCCAGAAAGTTTCCATCAAATAAGAATCAGGAATTTCCAAACACGGACTTAAAAAAAAATTCATCAAAAATGCAACCAAAAATCAGCAAAAAAAGGTTATGAAGAAATCATTAAAATGATTTCCTTAACTTTAGATTTAATTTTCGAATGTGAAGAACCTTACATTACCTAAAGTGTCTCCAACAATCAATTTGTCTTCTTTAATGTTTACCGCTGTTGCGTAAATATCAAGGAAGTATGTGTAAACGCACTCATCATTTTCCCATATCTTTAGAGTGTTGTCCTTGGATACTGTAATGATTCTTGAGCCATCCACATAAATGTTGTTGATTTCCTTATCATGGCCTTTCAATGAAGCCAAATGAACTCCGTCCAAATCAAAGACTTCAACTGACCCATCCTTATAACCCGCAATTAATTTTTCGCCAAATATTTTAATTTTGGTTACAGGACAATCAACTTTTCTCTCAAAAGCAACTGCTGAAGGATATCTGACAATGTTTCCATCTTTAAATCCGACATACGCATCAGCTGAACTCAATAATGCATCAACCGAAGTTGCGGTTCCATCCAACTTGAAGACTTCACCATCAATAGATAATTTATTTTCTTCAATGAATACGATTCCTGAGAGGTTCTGGGTGATTTCCACAACTTCGCCCATTCCAGATTTTTCATCATAAACATTTAAAGTTTCAAATTCTTCATTCTGATTATCATTTTCACTTTCAGGCTTTTCAACAGCCTTCCACATGTCATCAGTAACATCACAGGTAGCTATCTTATTTATCTTTTTATCGTTGTCTATTTTCACACCTGCAAGAACCAGTTTAGATTCGTCCTGATTAAATGAAATGGAGTTGCATCTGAAGTCATTTTCAAACTTATTCACACACTCCTCACTGTCAATGTCCCATGTGAAAACTTCACCATTATCAGATGCAGTAATCATACGATTTTCCTTAATTTTAATTGACAGCACGGATTCGGCATGCCGGACGTTTGTGTTTTCTGCAACCTTTTTGTCCAGATCAACAATGCTGACATCATTGTTTTCATTTCCGACAATGATCCAGCGTTTGTCATCCTCATTTAGATAATCAAGGGATGTAGGTGATTTGATACCTGTTTGTATGTCCAATTCCATGCCTGTCTTTTCATTTTTCTCCACATTAAACTTAGGCTGTTTTGGCTGAGGAATATTGTAAACTTTCAAAACACCCATTTCAGAGATGGTGATAATCTTATTCTCATCTTCAAGGGTTAATGCCTGTTTGAATTTATCATTTGGACTACATACCCTTTCCTCATCAATGCTTTCTCCTCCTCCTGAGTTTTTGAGAGTGTTCCAGAATTTCATCTGTCCATTTTCAGAAATCAAAGTCAGGAATCTCTTGTTCAATCCCATGAACCTAATCTCTTCAGATGAATCCAATTGTCTGCCGTCATCTTCCTCCTCGTTCTGCTGATGGTGTCTGTTATATGCTTTTGCCTTCTCATACACGTCCCAACCGTCAACTTCCCTTTCATCACAAACTAGTATGGCCTCATTTCTTCTCGGAACTAAGATTTGATTATAGTTTTTAGGTTCAGTGACTTCAGGCTTTAACTCTTTTGTTTCGATGTCGATTGAGAACACACCCTTGTGTGAAACGGCATATATCTTTCCATAAGTATCGGACACATAAATGTCCCTAATTTCACCATAATCCTCAACATTAGTGTTTTTATCAGTGAAATCCTCAGTATTTCTAGTGGTTAAGTCCCATTTTTTGATTTCACCATTGAATCTTGCCACATACAATGATCCATCATCCTTAAGAATGATTTTTACAATTTTCGAATCATTGCTTTCAAGAACTTCAAATGAATTGTCATTAATGTCATACAAGCTCAATATCCCATCTGAGCTTCCGAAGACAATCTTATTATTTTCTGTGAATACAATTTGTGAGGAACTCTTATTACCGTCCGGCAGTAATCTTTTTATGATTGAGCTTTTTGGAGAATACAATACGCTTGTTGTTGGCTTTAACCATTTTCCAGTAGTGTCTTCAACCAAATCATGAAGCAATGTTCTGATTCTGTCATACTTATGCTTGTCCTCCTCGTCATCTTCCTCTCTGATTTCATTCATTCTTCCCCATAATTGAACCGGAAGCTCTTCCGGATTATTCATCAAGACTGGAGAAGACAATTCCAATCCTCTTTGGATAAGCTCTAAAGGACCGTCCTCAACTTTTTCAAAGTCAACATAATCTTCATAATCTGAAATCAGACCGTAAACGTCCCCTGTCTTTTCAAGCTTATTTTTAATGAATGAATAAGATGACAAAGTGTCTTCCAATTCTTCGATGCGGTTGGACTCATGAAGATAATATGGAAGTTCAACGTATCTTCTTGCCTCATCTTTATCGGAGGTGTCCTTAAAGTAATCTGTTAGCAACCTTATGTCATTTTCATAATCAGATTTATATCTTTTTTCGGCAGCTTCCCTGAATTTTTCATAGAAGAAGTCATGGCGCATTTCTTTTCTTGCCATGAATGGCCTAACCTGCCTTAAGTTCAAGTTGACATTGGCTCTGACCTCATTCTCATCAAGGCCATATTCATCCTTTATGATTGTGACAATCTCATCTTCAGACAATCCTCCCACACGAGAACTGGCCAGAAGTGAAAACAGAGGTTTTGCAACTTTTGTCTTTTCACCCCTCTCTACCTCATCCTGCTCCAATCTTTCAAGAACATGGTCAAAAGCGGATTCCGGAGAATCGCCGAAACTTTTGATTTCATCCTTGAGCTGGTCGAATGAACCAAAGACCCTTAGCTCGGCAAGCAAGATTTTCAAAAACAACGGGTTTTTAGATCCCTTGAAGTTGCAGATGTCATGTATCTCCTTTTCATCCAGTTCCTTAAGATAATTGCTTAAATATGATGTGATGATTTTCTTTTTCTCTGAATCCAATTCATTAATGGTGAAACTGCTTTCAGATTGATTTTTAAATTTGATTTCATCATTTTGTGATTTTACACCAATGACCGTTTTAAATTTATAATCGATACTGTCCAATTCCCCAATCAAATCTTTATCATTACTCATCAAATCAATGATGACTATAGAATCATTATCCAATTTATTTAAATGACCCTCAAGTTTTGTTTTTATAGCTTTGGCATTACCTGTGATTTCCACTAAATCAATACTGCTCTTTTTGCCGAAATCTCTGACTGATTTTATGGTTTTGTCAATAGGGCACTCTGATTTTTTGTTAAAAACACATCTGAAATTGGAAATCCTTCCGTCCGAATATTTGTCATTGAAAATATGGAAAATCAATGACTTGTCATAATTGGCATTGGAATTTATAACGCAAATGCCATCATCATCACTTTCAACGTAGTTTTTAATGCTATCAACATGCTTGGAAATGAATTCCTCTTTTTGGTAGTCCAATTTTTTCAATGGGAAATTGTATATTGTGTTTTTCTTTGTAATGGTGTCGAGCTTGTCCTGATATTTTTTATCAATTTCAATTTGTTTTTCTCTTTCGGCCTTTTCAGATTCATCCTCATCGTCGTTTACATCATCCATTTTATCCAGGTTGATTTCTTTAGCACTGATTATGAGCTTTAAGTTTTCCGGAAGTTCACCAAACCAGTTAAGCATTTCCATCCCATTTTCCATTTGGTTAATGGCATCAATGATGATTACTGCTTCTCCGTCTTTAGCAATCTCTTTTAAAATGTCATTGATGTTTCTTCTTAAATCAACAATATTTTGAGGATAGAATTTTTCATTTTTATCAATTTTAGCCTCATCAATGATGGATTTCCATAATGGATATGTCTTTGAACTTAAATCGGACCCGCCACAGAATCTTTTATATAATTTCATATTTCCACAGTATTTATTAAAGTTTGTGGCAAAATCTGCAAGAAGCATTGTTTTACCCAAACCGGCTTCAGCAGTAACCAGACATATTCTCCTATCCTGACTGTTGACATAATCCATCAGATAACCTGTGTATTCCTCACGAGGAACGAATCCTTCACTGTTATTGTGACAGAAGTTTTCCTGCTGGTCAAGTTCATTAACCAGGATCCTATCGTCTTCTGACATATCTTCATCCCTGATTATTTCAATGATGTCGGATTCTTCACCGTCATAGATTTCAGGGTTCTTATTGGCAATTTTTTGAATATGCTCCTTGAATTCCATTTCAAACTGCTTTTTAAACTCCGAAAGGATAACATCCTTAAGGGGAACATTTTCACATTCGAAATCTGTTAACTTACCCTGACCTTCTCCAAACTTATAATGTGAAAGTTCAGGAAGTGTTAAACTTTGGTTCCATTGTCCCCTATAATCATTAATGACAACATGAATTTTTTTATTATCCTCTAAACTTTTATTATCCTCATCAGCCTTGTCCCGTTTATCCTCGATTTTTTTACGAATGTTTATCAATTCATTTTCATGGACTTCAAATACTTTTTCATTCTTAATATTAATCTCGCTGATAATTTCTTTAATTATTTCATCATCATATAATTCACAGAACTCATCAATTCCAACATTATTATAGCTGTACTTTTCTAATGCATCCATCAATGCATCATATTCCCCTTCATCATTGTCCTTGATTTCGTGAGTAATCTGCTTATACAATCCTGGATTTTTGAATTTAAGTTCGGCAACTAAAGTTAGGTTATTGCCTTTGGTAGGATTTTCCACCAGGTCATTTATCAGATTGTTGTAGTATTCACAATCATCATCTTGAATATCATAAATTAACTCTGATATGAATTCAGGATGTTCAATGGTGCCGTCATCGAATTTAGCTTTCAATTCATCCAATATTGACTTATATAACGCTGGGTCTTTACCTTTTTCATCATCATTTCCCTTCAATTTGCCCATTACCTTAGAGATATCAACTACCTTCAGATATTCATTAGTATAAATCAATCTTTGATGAGGTGAGAGAATTTCATTTTTCGCATCTGCATAATCCCCATTTCTGAAAAAGAATATGGAATGTCTGCATTCTTTAGATTTCTTAATATTGCCCTTGCCGAGTGATATTTCCAATGGTTTCAGCAGCGCATGTTCAATTTCCATTTCAGTGGCAGATCTGTCTTTAAGATGATTCATTCCATAATGTTCCTTTGTTTCTTTACTGATGTCTTTTTCAAAATTAGGAACCCAACCTCTACGCTGACCTAAGAAACATAAGAAAAATGGACGGCTTTTATCAACATGACGAAGACAGGTTTCAATTGTCTTACTGTTGCTTGAATCCTCCTCTGTCACACCCCACCTTAAATCTATGTCTGTCAAACGAATGTGACGCTTTTCACACCATTCAGTCAATTCAGGAAACACCTCTTTTACAAGATAATCCCTTTCTGCATGCATATCATTAAATGTACTGCTGATAAATACAGTCGCATCTTCCCAATTATTATCCTGACTTACCATAAAAATCCCAACTTAATAATAATATATAATATCTATAAAACTCATTCCTTATATAACTTTACAAAAAAATCAGAATTTTAAAGAAAAGTAAAAACTGAAAAGAATTTAATTAATAAAGGAAATTATTTAATCCACAATTAAGTTAAATATAATCAGATTGTTTAATTTAAAAAAAATAGGAAATTACGTAACTTTCTGCCGAAGTCTTGTTTGAAAAAAAATAGAAGGAGTAGATGAAAAACATCTACTTAACAACAATTTTTACTTTTTTAGTTGCTTTGCTATACCATTTATTGCCTTTATAAGTTATTGTCGCCTTATAAGTTCTTTTCTTGGTCAATTTCTTAAGCTTAAATACTGCTCGACCCTTCTTATTGGTTTTAGCCTTGTAAGTTTTGCCTTTAATCTTAAGAGTTACCTTGGCACTTTTGATAGGCTTTTTACCTACTTTTAAATATATGGCGTATTTTTTAACCTTTTTCTTTGCTTTGAATTTTTTCTTTTTGGCAACAATTTTTGATTTTGCCTTTTTAACAGCAATATTGATATTGAAAGATGTAGTTTTATTATCATTTAAAACGGTTACTTTAGCATTATATGTTTTTGGAACCAAAGATTCTGTAAATATTTTAACTTGACCTTTTGCGTTGGTCTTATAATTCTTTGATTTTCCGTTCAATTCAATAATTACATCTTCATTTGCCAATGGTTTACCTGAATCGTCCTTTAAAGTCACAATCACATATTCACCATTATTAGCAGAAGCAGGTGCATCTGTGGTTTCAGCAGGTTTCTGATTTCCGGAAGTGCCATTGTCAACAGGAGTTACACTGCTCTGATTTCCATAAGTGCTATTGTCAACAGGAGTTACACTGCTCTGATTTCCATAAGTGCCATTGTCAATAGAAATATTGCCTTCGGAAGGATGAGGGATAATCTGACCGCCAGAAGCCGGATTTACTGTAATATTTAATGTGGCTGAACTTGAATCATAAAATATGTCGCCTTCAAAACAGACTTCAACAGTATAGTTTCCATGAACCAGATTAACAACTAATCTTGCCTGACCGTTATCATCAGTGCCCTGAGATATTGATCTGGAATTTATTTTAACCAGGATTTCCTTACTTCTAAGAGGCTTACCGTTTTTATCCTTCAGAGTTGCAACCAGATATTCCCCATCACCATAAGTGCAGGTCACATCAGGAGCAATAATTTTTGTTGGAAGTTTGTTCACGGTTATGTTTACATGAGCGCTTGAGGATACGTAGTGGTTAGTGAAATCACAGGAAACAACCGCATCAAAACTGCCAACCGGCAATTTGAAAACAGACAAATCAAAGTTTACCTGACCTTCTGCATTGGTCTTCAATGTGTTCTTCTTGGCATTAACAACAAGATGAACATCAGCATTTTTAATTGGATTTCCACGTATATCTTTCAGATAAGCGGTTAAAATTCCATATTCATCATAAAATACGGTAAGATTATCTGCAGAGATGTTGGAATTCAATCTATCTAATACTTCCAGTGAGAAACCCACAGTTGAAGGATTATGAGTGCTATTTTCATTGAAAGTGATTTTTCCTGTGAAGTTTCCTATAGTCAAACCATTAAAAGTAAACTCATATTCACCGTCTCCAATTGGTGTAAGCATCTTATTTTTGAAATATGCCAAATTCAAGTATACCTGAGCGTCAGATAATGGATTTCCCCATTGGTCAGTCAATTTGGCAACGACTTTGCCTTCATTAGGAAATGCAACTACATCAGCAGCCTTGAGTATGGTATCAACCTTATTTATAACGACTGAAACAGACTTCCCTGAAGATTCATAGCACCTGCTTCCTGTAAATTCAATATAAAGCATATGGCTGCCTGCCGGAAGATCATTTAAGGAAAATATAACCTGACCTGACTTGTCAGTAGTCAAATTAGCTATAACAGCACCGTTCTCCTTAAGGAAAACCACCGCTCCTCCTATTGCAGCATTTCCACCGTAAGTCAAATTGACAATCAACCTTATGTCATCAATTGCATATGCAACAATATTGTCTGCACTGATTGAGCTGGCCAACCTGTTGATGACAACTGAAACAGGCTTGGATGAACCCTTATAAAGCAGGTTTTCCAAATATTCCACATAAAGATTGTGTCTTCCTGCGGAAAGTCCGTTCAATGAAAATCTGACCTGACCTGCACTGTCAGTAGTCAAATTAGCTATAACAACACCATTCTCCTTAAGATAAACAACACAACCTGCCATTGGATTGTTCTCATCATCAGTCAAGTTGACAATCAGATTGATATCTTCAACGGCATATGCAGTGATATCATCTGCTTTAATGACGGAACTATACTTATTGATAACGGCTAAAACCTGCATGGATGAACCTTTATAATATCTGCTTTCCATAAATTCAACATAAAGATTATGTCTTCCTGCAGAAAGGTTATTCAATAAAAAGCTGACCTGACCATTATCATCAGTAGTCAAATTATCCAGAACAACACCATTCTCGATAAGATAAACAACATAACCATCCATCGGCTTGTTCTCACCATCAGTCAAGTTGACTAGCAATTTGATGTCCTGATAAGTGTATCCTTCAACATTTTCCGCCTTAATGACAGAGGAATATTTATCTATAGTAACTGTAACCGGTGTGCCTGATTCTTCATAAATTCTGTTTCCTAAAAATTCAACTGAGAGAATGTGGCTGCCTGAGGATATGTCGCTTAAAGAGAAGCTGACCTGACCTGTGGAATTGGTAGTCAAATTATCCAAGATATTGCCGTTCTCCTTAAGATAGACAACATATCCAGCCATTGGAGCGTTTTCACCATCAGTCAAGTTGACAAGCAAGCTCAAATCATCGCTTACAAAAGCATCAACATTATCTGCCTTTATGACAGTGACAAACCTGTTGATGACGACATTAACCTGCGCGCTTGAAGAGAAATAGTTATCATCTTCTAAAAATTCAAGAGAAAGACTGTGACTGCCTGCAGAAAGATTATTTAATGAGAAAGTGACCTGACCTTCTCCGTCAGTAGTCAAATTATCCAAAACATTGCCGTTTTCCTTAAGGTAAACTGAATAGCCAACCATTGGATCATTCTTATAATCAGTCAGATTAACAAGCAGGCGTATGTCCTCACTTGCAAATGCGGAAATATCGTCTGCCCTGATTATGGTGTCGAATTTCTTAACATTGACGGTTACCTGCAAACTGGAAGCCTCATGCCGGGCATCCTCCAAGAACTCAAGATAAAGATTATGGTTTCCGAAAGTGAGATTTTTAAGTGAAAAACTGACCTGACCATTGTTATCAGTAGTCAAAATGTCCAGGACATTGTCGTTTTCCTTTAATGATACGTTTAATCCAACAAGAGGATTGTTTTTACTTCCGGTGAGATTAACGACCAGATGCTTGTCCTCGCCGATGTACATTTCGGTATTGGTTTCGGCAGTGACGTTTGTATTTTCCCCATAGACATGAATATAATATGGTTTGCCGGAACCTCCCCCTGTCGGCTCTGCCCTGAGAGTATAATCACCCTTATCCAAATCTGCAATGAATGATGAACCGGATAGAACAGTATATGTAGCTATAACATTATAGGAATAACCTTCACATAACTCAAGAGTGGTATTGATGCCGTTGAATAAGTAAATTTCACCTTTATACTTGAAATAGTCATTTTGGCCGGTACCCCACTTAAACGCATAATAAATAGGAATCTCCACCTGATCAGGACAAGTGAATGAACTTGATAAACCCGGATTGTAAAGGGTTGGAGTTCCTATAGTGCCGGATTCATATGGAAGACCGTTGTCTGCAGTATTATTTTTGAAGCTACAAAAAATCAAATGTGCACGATATGAAACGGCATAATTGTAAGCAGTATTATTTTCAAATGTGGAATTTATAACATAATAATAGGAAAGAGAACTATAAAGAGCTCCTCCAGAGCCGGAAGCATGATTGTTTATGAATGTGCAGTTAAAAATTTCGTCATTTGAATAATATTGGTAAACAGCACCCCCATAGCTTGCAGAATTTCCATCGAAAGTACAGTTTATAAAACCACTCGTACGACCAGCGCCTCCCTGTCCTGCCTCATTATCCTTGAAAATACAATTGACAGCGTTACAATCGCATACTGCACCTCCATCTGCGGCAGAACAATTAGTGAATTTTGAATTTTTAACTGATGATGAAGAGTATATTGCACCACCCATATCACCAAAACAATAATCAAAAGTACAGTTATCCACAAGACTAGCATATGAAATAGCGCCACCCCATTTACCCCAACAATTGTAAAATGTACAGTTAATTACAGTTAAATTATTTAATGTAGAAGAGGATAAAATCGCTCCACCGTCCTTGTTTTTATAAGAAGACCCCAAATTCACAAAATTGATGTTTTTTATTACAACATTTTTCGAAGTTACATAAAATCCGGAAGCGGGATTCTTTGTATTTGTAGAACCTTTAATGGTATGTCCCTTACCATCGATTACAACATTATCCCGATTAACAGTTAAAGAATTATCGTCATAACTAGTTCTAAATTCATAATCATCTTCTAATTGAATTTCTGAACCTGTGCTACCGTTTATCAAATCATTCAAAGTAGAAAAAGAATATGAAGCGGATAAAACATCCTGATTTGAATCAACTTGCTCTAATTCAACATTTTCATCATCAACTGTCTGCACATCAGTTGCATTGACATCTGCAGCACTGATGGCTGAAACAGAGGATATTAAAACGATTGAAAATAGAAGCAACAATAATAATTTTCTTTTATTAAACATTTTTTACCCCATATTGCTATTTATATGAATTATAATCTATTCTTCATATTATAAAACATTTATGAGAATTCAAGGATTATTTTAAAAAAAAATGTATTAAAAAATAGAATTAATAAATAAAACAAAAAAAATAGGATAAAGTAGATGATTAACATCTACCAAACTTTAATCTTTGCATTTTTGACAACCTTCTTATAGCATTTGTCACCTTTGTAAGTGATGGTTGCCTTATAGGTTCCCTTTTTGGTCAATTTCTTAAGCTTGAATATTGCCTGACCTTTTTTGTTGGTTTTGACAACGTAAGTCTTGCCTTTTACCTTAAGATAAACTTTAACCTTTTTCATGGCGGCATTCTTATTGTTTTTCAAGGTAACCTTATACTTCTTAACAGCAGTTTTTACGTTAAATTTCTTTTTGGAAGCAAACAAATAAGGTTTTGCCTTTTTGACAACAAGATTAATATCAAATGAAATAGGCTTGTATGTTTTATCACCCAAATAGTCTATTTTAGCATGATATGTATTAGGAACCAGTGAACTGATAGGCAATTTGACTTGTCCATTGCCATTGGTAATATAATTTTTGGTTTTGCCGTTGAAATTAACGACGACAGGCCTATTGGCCATTACGTACCCATAATCGTCCTTCAAGGTAACAGTCACATATTTGCCTTCATTGTAGACAGTGGTGAAATTATATACAATGACAGGAGTCACAGGAGCTATTTCATTTACAGTAATATTTACTGTCAAAGAGTTCGGCTGATGAGTTTCATTGCCAGAATAGGTGAGTGTAGCCTTGTAAGAACCTGGAACCAACATCATCAGGAACTTGACCTGACCGTTTTCATCGGTTTTTTCAAATATAGGATTTTCCTTTGTTGTAAATGCCACACTTTCATTTACCAAAGGATTTCCGTATTTGTCCTTTAGGGTTACATTCAGATATGCCTCATCGCCATATGTATAGTTCATATCGGATGCATTGATTTCAGTAGGAATTCGCATGACAATTACATTTACAGGAATGGTGGAACCTTTATAACGGTTAGTCTCTTCAAAGTAGATATTACCTGTATAAGTGCCCACAAACAAACTGGTCATGTTGAAGCCCACTTCACCGCTGGCATTGGTTTTAAGTGAATCGTAAACCTTGCCAAGAACAAGATCCAATGTGGCATTTTCGATAGGAGTTCCTTCAGAGTCCTTTAGACATGCGATTAAAATTCCAGATTCATTATAAATGAACGTGAGATTATCACATGAAATGGTGGAATTCAGTGTGCGTATCTTAATGATAATATTCAAGCTTGATGCAGTATAATTTTCATTGCCCAGGAATTTAATTACACCAGTATAGTTTCCCACTTCCAGGTTTGCACCGGTACCGTTAATGTCAAAATATCCCTCACCTGTAGTGTTGGTGACGAAATTCCTGTGAATAAACTTAACATCAAGAGTTACATTGCAGCCTTCCAAAGGATTTCCGTCTAAGTCAGTCAATTTGAAATATATCTTGCCCTCCCTAGGAAATGTGGTGATGTTGTCCGCAATGATTGTGGTATTTTTTTTGCCTTCACCATCACTCAAAGAATCAATTCCATCTTCCTGAGTCAGGACGTCCTGTGAATCACTTTGAACCGGCTCTGCTTCATTATCAACAACATTTTCTATATTAGAGTCAGTTTGCTCCAATTCGATTTCATCACTGTCAGCCGTCTGCACATCAGTTGCATTTGAATCCGCAGCGCTGATTGCCGAAATTGAAGAAAGCAAAACTATTGAAAATAAAAGTAAAATTAATAATCTTCGTTTATTAATCATGATTTCCTCCAAAATTATAAATTAGTGTGTTAAATTATTTTTTTCATAGTATATAAAATATCCCTAATTTCGTTTAATTTCAAAAAATAGTTTAGAAAAATCAAATTAAGGAATTTAAAGATTAAAAAAATAGGAAAATGTAGATGAAAACTCATCTACCTGACAGTAATTTTAACTTTTTTGACAACCTTATTATAGCAGTTGTTGCCCTTATATGTAACAACTGCATTATAAGTTCCCTTTTTGGTCAATTTCTTAAGTTTAAATATTGCCTGGCCTTTTTTATTGGTTTTGGCAACATAGGTCTTGCCTTTTACATTAAGGGAAATCTTGACATTTTTCATGGCAACATTCCTGTTGGTTTTCAAGGTGACCTTATACTTCTTAACAGCAGTTTTTACATTAAATTTCTTTTTGGAACCAAACAGATATGGATTTGCCTTTTTTACAACAAGATTTACGCTGAAAGATGAACCCCTATATTTGTCATTGCCTGCAAAGCTTATTTTAGCGACATAATCATTTGGAACTAATGACTTGGAAGACAACTTTACCTTACCCTTGTCATCTGTCATATAGTTCTTGGTCTTGCCATTGAAATTAATGCTGAGTGGCATATTTCCCATCGGATTTCCATAATCATCCTTTAAAGTTATAGTAACATATTTTCCCTCATTGTAAACACTTGTCAAATTATATCCTGTGATTTCAGTAGATACCTTATCATTGATTTGATTCACTATAATATTCAGACTTGAAGAACATGACTGATAAGTGTCATTACCTGCATAACTAACTGCACCCACATAAGATTTAGGAGGTAAATCAATCAATAATTTTGCCTGGCCGTTATCATCGGTTTTTCCGGTTAGCGTTTTGATACTGAAATTAACTGAAACCGTTTGATTTACCATAGGATTTCCATACTTGTCATTCAATGTGACAATCACATATTTTTCCTCCCCATATGTGCAGGTCACGTCAGGCGCAGATATGGAAGTAGGAATCTTATTTACCGTCACGTTAACAGGAATACTGGAAGCTACATATCTGTTAGTCATATCAAAGTAAAGATATCCATTAAATGTACCGATAGATAATTTATTAGATAAATCAAAGCTCACCTGACCATCAGAGTTGGTTTTCAATGTTTCATAAATCCTATCGATGACAAGATCAATTGTAGCATTTCCAATAGGTTTTCCATCTGAATCCTTTAGATATGCGGTTAATATGCCGGATTCCCCAAAGACGAAGGTGAGATTATCCGCAGTAAGGTTTGAAACCAGCCTGTATAGGTATACGTTAATGGAAATATTCGAATCCGCATAAACCGGATCATTTTCAAATACGATTTGAGCGGTGTAGTTTCCTTCAGTCAAACCTTGAATTTCAAATTCGACTTCACCGCTCTGATTGGTCTTGAAAGTCCTGTGGATATATGCCAGATGAAGGGACACGTTTGAATCAGCCAAAGGCTTGCCGTACTTATCTGTCAGCCTGGCCACGATTTTTCCTTCATTGAAAAATGCGGTTACATTTCGTGAGGACAATTGGGAGGCAATCTTATTGACTGTTACATTAACAGTAATTGAGAAAGGCTCATAGACATCATCTCCACCGAAAGAAATGCTCACAGGATAGGTTTTTGCAGGCAGCTTAGGAATATCGATAGTGATTTGGCCCATTCCATCAGTCTTTTCATAAGAGGAATTTCCATTAAAGATTACGGTCAAAGTCTTGTTGACCAACGGGTTTCCATAATAATCCGCTACCAAAGTTACAGTCAAGTTTGAAGTATTGTTATACTCAATCTCCAAATCCGTAGCGTTTATGACAGTCTTATATCCCTTGATAACCAGGGTGTATGTGTTTGAAGAAATCGTATTGCCGTATGCTGAATTTGTAAATGAAACACTAACAGTGTAGGTTCCAGGCTCCAAGTCAAAATCATAGGAGCTGCCAGATAGCCCATGATCAGTTCTGACATATTGGCCATTCTTGTATACTTTAAGGTCAAGTTCCACATCCTTGAAGTGATAAGTGTTGCCCGGATAATAATTACCAGGAAGGACATTAGTATCCTTATAGTACAAATCCAGAGGCAATGAAACGGAAGGATAATTACCTGTGACAGTTGTTGTTGCCATAAATACGTTCGGATACTTGAGGTCATAATTAGTAGATGGAGAATTATTTTTAAACGTGCAGAGAATGACATCTGCACAGTATACCGCTCCACCAGAACTTGATGCAGTGTTATCCTCAAAATGGCAATCAACTGCATATGCACGGCTACTACCACCAGTAGTTCTATAACCATAAATCGCCCCACCAGAACCTCCTGCATAATTACCTATAAACGTACAATTGACAGCAGTACCCCAATACATGGCACCGCCCGATTGCGCCCTATTTCCAATGAATGTACAATTATAAGCATTTCCCATATAGATAGCGCCTCCGGCACCTGCCTTATTATTTTTAAAAGTACAGTTAATAGCGGTACCCCCAGATAGTGTTCCATAACCGGACATGCCTTGTCCATTGTTTTCAAAATAACAGTTGGTAACAGTGCTGGATGTACATATCGCAGCTCCACCATAGGAATTGGAATTATAGGCAGTACAGTTTTTGAAAGTGCAATTTTCTACATTTGCCCCAAAAACTGCTCCGCCTCCATATCCCTGACATCCAATGAATTCGCAATTTTGAACTTTAGTGTCACCAGTATAAGTGTGAATAGCTCCCCCATTATACTGGGAACTGGTTAACTTTCCTAAATTTACGAATTTAATGTTTTTAAATAAAACCGCAATACTGTTTGTCTCAAATCCTTTAGCGGAATTGCTGCATCCGTCAATCGTATGGCCGTTTCCATCTATTGTAACGGCACGATTGATTGTAATTCCCATCAGGAATGCAGAATCGGTATCTTCATTATAGGAATAGTCATCATCCAATACGATCACTGAATCCGCATTGCCGTTTATCGTGCGGTTAAGCTCAGAAAAAGATTTCGGATTTCCTGCCGCAATATTTTCATCACTTGCATCAGTTTGTTGAATTTCATCTTGATTCGAATCAACTTGTTTCAATTCAATATCTTCACTGTTGGCTGTCTGCACATCAGTCACATTTGAATCTGCAGCACTTATGGCCGAAATTGAAGATATTAAAATAATTGAAAATAAAAGTAACACTGATAATTTTCGTTTATTTATCATAATTTCCTCCAAAATTTATCGTTATTATATTAACTTATTTTTCTAATCATATATAAATAATCGTGATAATTTGTCAGAATATGCTTAAAATGAGAAAAATAATTGAATATAATGGAAAAAATAAGATATAACGGGAAAAATTTAAGAAAAATTAATAAAAAAAGAATTTTATTTAAAAAATAAAAAAATAAAGGAAAAAGATAATTACATGACATTCATGAATTATTTTTTACCTTTTCTTTGTACAAAACATAGTGTTAACAAAGAGAGCAATAAAACAAACAACGGATTACCAGTTTCATGAAGAGTGTTTTTAGCAGCAACAACTGAATCTTTTACTTTGACAGTGTCTGATTCATTGTCGTGTTTTTTATGTTCTTTCTCAAGTTCCTTTTCAGGTTTCTCATCCTGGTCATCAATTGGTTCTATAGGACTAACTCCTGAACCTTCAGTTTCCGCTGTTCCATTAACTCCTTCTCTTATCAAAACAGTGTCAGTATCTTCCAAAGTCTCATTGTTGATATTGTGTCCGGCAGTTGCAGTATTGGATTTTCTGCCAGCAGTCAATGCTTTGAAGAATAATTCCAATGTAGCTGATTCTCCAACCCCAATCTTACCATTGTAATACCAAGTATCCTTACCATCAAAAGTCCATAATTCCTTATCAGAGAAATCATAGTACTCTAAACCTTGAGAATAGGTATTATCCGTAATATAAGCTCCGGTTATGGTACGATTACCTGTGTTGGAATAGACAATGGAAAAGCTCACTACATCTCCGACTTTAGCCTCTTGATAGTTTGAAATCTTATCAATGCTAAATGTTGGAGGACCTACGACAACATCTGCTTCTTCAGTTAAATTGATGGAAGTTCCACTACCAGTGATAGTGTCATCCCAAAGCCAATAGAAATTAGCTTGGTTGGTCAATTTTCCGATTTGGGTAGCATTGAATATAAGAGTGACATTTAAAGAGTCACCTGGTCTCCAACGTTGATCCCATATCTTATACTTGATGATTACACGATTGTCGCCATCTTTTCCAACAAATTCGAAGTTATCTTTCCACATGTTTCCATTCTTATCAGGATTAGGTATGTAACCAACATATTCCAATCCGTCAGGATAAATATCTTCGATAATGAAGTAATTAGTTCCAGCTACTCCACCTGCAGCATGGTCAAAGTAATCAAAGTCCCCGGTATTTTCAAGATATATTTCGTAATAGACCAAATCGCCTACATCCACTGTTGAATTGAGACATTTTTTGGTCAAGTTTATTTCCGGTTCACCTGAAACTACACTGGACACATCACTTGTATTCCACTCACTGAACACAAAGTTACAAATGATACCTTCTTTTACAACTTCAAAGAACAGGGTTATGTTCAATTTGGAACCTGGAGTCCAACCTTCTGTCAAGCCATTTTCGTATAAGTCATACTTAATTTGGACATGACCACTTTGTTGGTCATCGATTTTAAGTGTAGGTACAACCCCATCACTGCCAGGATTGATTTTATAACCGTAATACTTTAATCCTTCAGGATACCAGTCATTGATATATATAACCATACCGTTATCTGTGTACTGAAGTGTACCATTGTTTTCAAGGATTATCTCATAGGCAACAAAGTCACCTATATTTACAAACTGATTATCTGCAGTTTTGGTTAACTTGAAACTAGGGTCTCCTGCGAAAGTGTAAGCGGAAACCATGGTTGAGTATTTTGACTGATCCCATTCGAGAACTGAGTTGGCCTGAAGTTTTCCATCAGTTAAAGCATTGAATTGAACATCAAAGTTAAATGATTCCCCTCCAGCAAAACCGTCTTCAGGAGTATAGGAAAGTTTCAAATGTCCAACACTTGAATCAGCACCTAAAAGACTACCGTAAGTAGCTCCCAATACAGAATTGTCTGAATTGTGGGTTGAAATGTATTCCAATAATTCAACGTTTAGATTTTCAACTTCAGTGATACCCAGGTATTCCATTTTATCCGCATCGAAATATATGTTAAGAGTGATGTCACTTCCTTTATATCCGGCACCTTCATTTTTAACGACATAGGTGAAAAATACAGTATCACCTACTTTCATTGTTAAAGCGTTAGGAATTTCGGACATTAACAAGTTTGTATCATTTGATATGATTTTAACTTCTGATCTGACACCCCAGCCTTGCCACCAGAATGCGGTGGTTTCAAATTTACCATGTTGTAAAACTTTAAAGGTGAGTGTAAAGTTAAATG
The DNA here is from genome assembly GCA_902794475.1 of uncultured Methanobrevibacter sp. Classification (GTDB taxonomy): domain Archaea; phylum Methanobacteriota; class Methanobacteria; order Methanobacteriales; family Methanobacteriaceae; genus Methanocatella. The sequence continues at coordinate 84,029 of CADBHR010000002.1, forward strand.
TATCACCATGATAGAACATTTGACTGGAATTATATCCAACTACAAGACCATTTTCATACAAGTCAAAACTTGGATTTGGATTCGGATTGAGATTATACTTTTCAGAATCAGCGTTTGGAGTTAATGACTGATATTCCAATTGGGTATCATTGTACTCGAAACCTACTCCTAAAATATTATCTCTGAATGTTCCTCCCACGTTTTTACCGGAAACCTCAAAGGATACATTATCATCAATATTTACATATGAATTTGATAATGTATTGGTTATCTCAAACATTGGAGCCATTGAAGTGGTAGAAGCTCTTGATGAAACCTGAGTGTATTGGGTAATTTGTGCATTAGTTTCAAATGTTCCATGTGCTAAGACATTGAAAATAACATTTAATTTGAAACTGTCGCCCTTAGCAAAACCTGCGTCGCCGACTTTGTAAGCGAACTGCACAAGCCTTTTGTTATTGTCAGGGTTTACCCTTGGTGTGAGATACATATCAGGATTGCTGCTTGTAACATTAGCATAATGTAATCCGTTATTATCATACCATAAGTTCACGCCCACAAAACGCTCTCCTAAAATATATGTAGGATAGAAAGTATCCCCATTGTTTTTAACGGTGAGCTCAAAGGAGACCTGATCTCCAGTATTGGAAATAGGAAGTGAAGCAACATTGGTTATCTCAAACTCAGGAGGATTTACCGCATTAACAGATGCTTGTGAACCTTGAGCATTATACAATACTACAAACGCATTAGTATTTAATGCACCGGTGGTTTTGACTTTGAAGGAAACGTTGAATTTGATAGATTCGCCGTTTCTAAATGCACCGTTAGTATTATAAGCAAACTGCACATTACTTTCCCACCAGTTGTTTCTTACATCAAGATACCTGTCAGGAGTATCATAAGAAACACCAGTATACTCTAATTGATTGGTATCATAATTTACTTGCACAGGCAAAAAGTATCCATCCACACCTTGATAGGTACCACCATTGTTCACAACATAGACTTCAAATTTTACCTCATCACCAACGTTTGCATAAGGATTTAATGCAGTGTTAATTATAGTGAAATCAGCAACATCAGTTTGAGCTGTTGATTTAACATTAAAATCATGCCACATGTATGCAGTAGTTTTCAATGTTCCAGGAGTTTTAACCCTGAAACTGGCTGTGAAGTTAAAAAGAAAACCGTTAGCAAATTTAAAATCAGAACAGTCATAGCCAACTAAAAGCCCATTCGGATTCATATCGAAATTTGGATTTGGGTTTGAACCAAGATTATAATGAGTAATAGCATCATACCATGATGGTGCCTCCGAATTTATACCCGGAGTAAACGAAACAAAGTCTAATTGATCCTTATTATAATCAAAACCTATCTCTAAAGGATTACCATCAAAATCGCCACCCACATTTCTACCGAAAACATGGAAAGTAACAATATCTCCAACTTTTGCATAAGGATTTAATGCAGTGTTTGTTATAATAAAGCTAGAAGAATCTGTTAGGACATCATCGCCTTCATTACTTGCTTTGATAATATTATTGTCACTATCTTTTGCATAGATAGTGGTGTCTTCATAATTAGAAACCACATTTGCTGAACCGGATTCTCCCAAACTGGAAGAACCGTTTGTTTTTTCATCAATATTACTTATTGTAAGTTGATTAGAAACATCTTTATCCGCACCGGAATCGACTTCCGGAACTGCAGACAAATCATCATTCAATGTAATTGAAGCTTCTAAATTCTCGTTCAAATTGTCAGTATTCGCACTGACAGATCCGATCATTATTAACAAAGTACTTACAACAAATAATAAAACTAAAACTTGTTTAACTTTATTATTCATCTTTTTACCTCTAATTTTTAAATCTGTCTGTCATTCATTTTCACATAATTTCATTATTTTAAGAAAATAATAGAAAATTTTCACCTTCCACTACCTTCCCCCACCAAATAACAAAATTATTCAACTTTATTCCATAACGAAATAGTTACTCAGAGATTTCCGAATAACAATTCGCCATTGAATTAAATACTTATCAAATATTTAACTCATATATAGTTTATATTATACATAATATATATACTATTCTTAAAACACTAATTTAAGGGTATATTTTTAAAAATAAATTAAAATTAAAATATATCAAAATAATATATCATCATTTTAGAAATGATATTGTCAAAATAACGATTAATTTGACAAAGATGTGAAAATAGCCGGTGATTTTTGAAAAATATATTTGACAGCAATATAATATTTTATAGGAAAACCCATGCTAGTTGGAACTTCTCCAGGTATTGCCGCATTTGGCGCAGCGTATAAAATTAGTAGGTGCCTCATCAGCAGACCTTGTCTGCACTGTCCACCAGTAGCCCTTTGTTCCACCGCATTTATAGCAGGTTATTCTGGTTGTAGGCAATGCCACATTATCTCTATCGGTTACAATAACCTTCATCTCAGGATTCTTTTCGCCTTCCATATGATACTGCTCTTCAATATCTTTTTTTGAGAGATCCTTTTCATAACCGCATCTGCATTTGATTTTACCTTTATTCGGCATCAACATCTTACCGCAATCTGGACAGAATTCCATAAAAAAACACCTTAAAAATTCGTAAAAATATTAATTTAATCAAAGGGTTATATAAAATTATCCATTACTATACTTTTGCCTATCCTTGAGATAGAAAAACAGGTTGAAAATCAGCATGATTATTGCATAAATCGCCAGATAGACATATACATTAAAGTTAAGGTTAATCCTTATGCCACTGAATGCCAGGACAAATGAATCGGTAACTGAAAGAACATCCCCAAAGAGAAATGGCACTACAATCAAAAAGATTAAATCAAATATCAAAATCAACGCAATGGCTACAAGAAACCTCTGGCGGTCATTTCTAATATCCCCTGATTCAACCAGAATGTTTATTCCAAAAATGACAAGGAAAGATAATCCAAACAGATTGGCAATGTGCATCACACTTGTGAGATTGATTGTCTTTAAAAAATAGCATCCCACCAGTGAAATAATCAGTGCAGATATTAAATTTATTGATACAACTCTTGATAAGTGACTTTCCAACATAATATTATATTGGTTTTCAATATATAAAAAAGTTTTAAAAAAAAAGTTTGATGTGAAAGGGTCAACCTTCCACCATTATCAGTTTTCCCGTTGCAGGATCTTTGTAGACCTTACCCATTTCAGTATATCCTTGGCCTGATGAATTTGAAGTATCAGGAGTGTCATTTAGCTGTTGGCCCTGATCTACTTCGGTAGTTTTCTGCTGCATCTGTTCATGAACATTCTGGCTAGGGTCAATCATAGCCTGCATGTTCCAGCTTATGATAACAAAAACCAAAAAGCCGACTGCAATTACAAGCATCGCATCCACAAGGTTGGATGTACCTGCCATCGGGTCCTCTTCGACACGTTTTGATCTGCGTCTACCTTGTTTTCTTACCATAAAAATCACTGATTATTCATTTTGTCAAGCACTGCATCAATCAAAGCGTCCAAATCGGACAGATATCTGTCATACCATCCTGAACGGATTTTACCCATCACATAACACAATGCACCTGAACCGATACCAACAATGGTAGTGTTGAATGCAACAGTAAGGGATGATGCCAATGTATTGATGTCTCCTGCACCCAATGCAGCAAGACCCGGACCCATCGGAATTAAGGTACCCATCAGTCCCAATGTAGGCCCTATACGTGTAATGATGTCTGTCTTCTGCAGATTGCTCATAGTCTTTTCTTCTTCAAATTCAAAAAGTTTGCGTGCAAGGGCTTCCCTTGAAGAATTGCCCAATTCACTTGAAGAAGCAATTTCGGCCAATACCTTCTTTTGAGATTTTGGTATTTTTGCATTTTCAATCACGCTCTTTAAAGCATCGATAGACGGTGCACGATTGATATCATAAATTAAATCTCGAATTGTTCCAACAGGAACCTTACGTCTTGATGTATACTCGGCAATAACTCCACCTAACGTAATTATTGTAATGATTACTATAACAAGCAAAATAATCAGTACAGGTATTGTCAAACTTTGTGAAATCACATCAAGAGAACCTGTTAGAAACTCTCCACCTGGAATATTTAAAGCCATAATTTTTCACCTTTATCTTAAAATATTTCTGCCTCTTTTATTTAAAACGATACCTCCAACAATCAAAATGGCAAATGCCAGTATAACCATCAGAATATCTTGAGGAGAACCCATTGTAATAGGACTTTGAGTTTTAGACAACACTCCTGCAATGTTCGGTATGACGATTGCTGAAAGCAAGAAATATGCACCAAGCAAAAGCATGAAATTACCTAATACAATCGGATAAGGTCTGTTTATTACCTTAACTATTGTGTTTGATGCAAAATAGGTTACAATCATGACACCCACAAGCGCTGCGGCAGCATACCAACTGAGGTCAAGTGAAGTGACACCGATTGTCGGTGCAACAATCAATACGCTTGCAATAATTGAACCGAAACAGCACGGACAGGGAGCAATAATAGCCAGAGATGTTGCAGTGGATGTATTCTTATCATGTATTTTCCATTCCCTTATTGTGAACAGCCCCGCAATAATCATGATTGAGGCCATGATAATGTAGAATATCGTATTGTAGCTGTAAATTGCCTGAACCAATTGTTCCGAATATAGTGAAGCAATAGCAGAAATGAGAATAACTCCTCCACCATAGGCAATACAAATTGCCGCAAATAATTTTTTGGACAAATTGGCCAATCCTGAAGCAAGACCTATTTTGATACCGAATACCAAAACAGATGCAAAGATTCCAACCTGCCATAATACACTCATCATATCCATAGTAATTCTCCAAATAAAATTAATTTTAATTAATTACATTTTATTATTACTCTAATAAAATATATAAAAGTTATCAAGATTCGATATGTAATTCATACAATATCAATAATATATTGAGTGAGATTATTAAAAAAGATTTAGGTAAAAAAAACTAAAAAAGAATTCCATAAGTGAAAACTTTAATGTTACATATGATAAATATATATTATATAAAAATTTAATGAGGCAAAATATGTTTTGGAACGAGGAAATAGAAACCATGCCAAGACAAGACCTTGAAGAGTTACAGTTGAAAAAGCTTCAGGCGACCGTCAAGAGGGCATTTGAAAAAATACCATATTACAATAAAAAATACAGTGAAATTGGAATTTATCCAGAAGACATTGAAACTTTGAAGGATATTGAAAAGCTTCCTTTCATTACAAAGGATGATTTAAGGGAAAGCTATCCTTTCGGACTGTTTGCAGTTGACATCAAGGAAATCAAGGAACTGCATTCCTCATCAGGAACAACCGGAAAACCTGTGGTGTCAGGATATACCGAAAAGGACCTTGACACATGGGCAGAAACCATAGCCCGTGGACTTACAATGATGGGCATCGGCGAAAATGACATCCTGCAGAACACACACGGTTACGGAATGTTTACCGGAGGTTTTGGAGTCCACTACGGATCCCACAAGGTCGGAGCAGCAATCATTCCTATTTCAACCGGCCAAACAAGAAGGCAAATCGAAATAATGAAGGACTTCGGAGCCACAGGACTTATCTTTACCCCATCATACGGAATACACCTTGCGGAAGTCGCTCTTGAAGATGGGATTGACCCAAAGGAACTGGGAATCAAGGCAATCGGATTTGGAGCTGAAGGATGGACCGAGGAGATAAGGCAAAGAGTGGAGGAACTCTTCGGATGCAAAGCATATAACATATATGGATTGACCGAACTGATGGGACCTGGAGTTGGAGTCGAATGCTGTGCTCAGAAGGGCCTTCACATTGCAGAAGACATATACTATCCCGAAATAATCAATCCGGATACCCAGAAAGTCATAGGCGGAGACACACCCGGAGAACTGGTATTGACAAACCTTGAAAGGGAAGGAATGCCTGTCATCAGATTCAGAACAAAGGATCTGACAAAGCTTACCTATGAAAAATGCGAATGCGGAAGGACACATGCAAGGATGAGCCGAATAACCGGAAGATCAGATGATATGATTAAGGTAAAAGGAGTAGCTATTTTCCCATCACAAATAGAAAAAGCATTGCTTAAGGTTGGTGATGCAGAGCCTCATTATATGATTATAGTTACAAGACCTGGAACCCTGGACGAAATCGAGATAAAGGTAGAAGTGTCACAGGAAATCTTTTTTGACGGTGTAAAGGACATGATGCATGTTCAGACAAAAATCGCAAAATCAATTGAAAATGAAACAGGAATCAGGGTAAAGGTAACACTTGTGGAGCCTAAAACCCTGCCAAGATTTGAAGGCAAAGCAAAAAGAGTGATTGATAAAAGAAACTTACATTAGGTGTTAACATGAAAATCAAACAACTATCAATATTTTTACAGAACAAGATGGGAAGTCTTGCAAAACCCCTTGAAGTACTTACCGTTGCCGATGTCAACATCAGGGCAATGTGCATGGCAGACACTTCCGAATTCGGAATCCTGAGACTTGTCGTTGATGACCCAATAAAAGGAAAGGAAGCACTTGAAGAAAACAATTTCCTTGTCAAAATCACAGACATCATAGGAATTGAAATGAACGATGCTCCGGGGGGCCTGACAAGCGTATTGGATGTAATCAGAGACAATCTGATTGATTTGGAATATCTTTATGCATTCTCCCATAAAAAAGAAGACAAGGCAATACTATTGCTTCATGCCGACGACATCGACAAGCTGATTGATGTTTTAATCAAAAACAACATTCCCCTCGTTTCCGCTGAAGAAGTCTATAACTTATAGATTTCTTACCTTTTTTTATTTTTTTTGAATTTCAAACACTCCTTTTGAACTTTTTTTAGATAATATTAAATATATTTTACATTATATCTTTAATCATGAACATCATGATTTTTCATGGTGTTGCATGAAAGGTGATTGAAATGGGTAAACTAGACGGTAAAGTAGCAATCGTAACCGGAGCTACCTCCGGTATGGGTAGAGACTCAGCAAAATTATTTGCTGCTGAAGGAGCAAAAGTTGTAGTGACCGGAAGAAATGAAGAAAGGGCAAAAGCCGTAGTGGATGACATCAAGGCTGCCGGTGGAGAAGCAATCTTTGTAATTGCAGACATGGCAAACCTGGATGACGTTCAAAAAATATTCGATGCAACCATGGACGAATACGGAACCATAGATGTCCTGTTCAACAATGCAGGAGTATTATCAATGTCCCCATTGATGGAAGTGACCCTTGAAGAATGGACAAAAGTGTTCAACGTTAACGTGACTTCCGCATTGCTTCTGACACAACTTGTTGCACCAGTAATGAAAGAAAAAGGAAAAGGAACTATTGTAAACACCTGTTCCGTAGCCTCTTTTGGAGCACACCACGGATTTGCAGCATATGTAGACAGTAAACACGCAATGATGGGACTTACCAGATCCATGGCATGGGAATTAGGTCCTGAAATCAGATGCAACGGTATTGCACCTGGACTAATCCACACCGCAATGGTGGACAGTATCGGAGGCCCTGCTGCATTGCAACAAATGATCGACCAGTGCCCGGTAAAAAGATGCGGCCAACCTGAAGACATCGCAAACATTGCACTGTTCCTTGCAAGCGATGACTCCTCATTCATTGACGGCCAAATAATTAAAGTGGACGGCGGATTCGAAATTTAAATATCAAAAAAAGTGGAAGTTAGATTATCTAACTTCCTTTTTTAAAAAAAAGGACTTATTCTAAATCATTTTTCTCTTTCAAGAGCTCAACATCTTCCCTTAATTTTTCGATTTCATCATTAAACTCATCAAGCGTGTTTTCAAGCTCCCTGATTCTAAACTCCTCATAACTGAGCCCTGTATCTGATTTAACCTCTCTAAAAATCATGACAAATAGAATCATACCCAGAACACTGCCAAACAGCATCAGAGGATAAATGTCAGAGATGTATGTGATTGAGATGTTCGGAGGAGTCAACCAAACTATGATAGCCATCTCAAATCCTACATATAAAAACATCAGAATAACTGAAAATCTTCCATTAAGAAACTTCTTATTATTCAAAATATAAATCGCACTTCCAACAAATCCTGCAATTATAGTGGCCAGGGAACACGGCAATGCAGTTACGCCGCCTTCAAGAAACCTGAACCCTCCGGAAACTATACCCGCAGGAATTCCGACAAAAGGCCCTCCAAACAATCCGCCAATCAGGATAATCAGATTTCTGACATTGGCAAAGGAGCTGTTTACCGGAATGGTATACAGTGATGCAAGACAACCCAAAATGGCGAAAATTACAAAAGTGAAAAACAGATCGACTTTGGTAAACTTCTTATGCATGATATTCTTAAAGAATCTTGTTTTGGTTGCAATGAGCATCAATATCAGCATGACTGACAATACCTTAAACATGTTTAAAAACGGCATGAAAAAGGTAGCACTGTTGGTACTCTGATTAAAATAGGAAATGAGAATGCTGAAAATACCTATAATAATCAGATATCCTATTTCATAAATCGAGCTGTCTCCCAAATTCCTGAACTGGGGCAACCTTGTTGAAATGAATCCGAAAATTATGATGGCAGACCCCATAGTCAACAGATTATTGGCTACCGCAAATGAAAAATGGAATACATTATGAGTAACAGCATATTTGAAAAATGAGACATAAAGAATAATGTTTGATATAAACAGCACCAAAAATATCAGAAGATAACCCAAGTATTTTATATTGACTTTTCTCCTTCTAGTTTTTCTATTCATACCAAACCTCGAAATTAAACTATAACATTTACTTTTCAATTACAAAACCGTGGTTTTGTGCCTTGGTGACAAATACTGTACCCTTATCACCTATGATTTCCTTGGTTTTTTCAACGATATCTGCATTTGATTCATCAAACATAGTGTATAAGACCGGTCCGAATGATGAAATTCCAACACCATATGCACCCGCCTCTTCAATGGCCTTCATTGTAGGCAAATAGCTGTCATCCAAGGAATGTTCCAGCTTGTTGAATCCAACATCCTGAAGTTTGCTTACGGCCCATCCAAAGTTTTTAATGTCCTTTTCAAGCATGAAAGGAACAAGGTTCATTAAAATCAGATGGGATACCTGTTCAACTTCCTCTTTTGGAATAGGACAATATGTCTGGAACACGTCCACCTCATCATCACCTTCCATATGCTTTTCGATGTGTGGAATTGCAATCAGGATATTCCATTCTTCCGGAAAATCATATCTTGCAATCAATGTTGCTGGCTTTGCCTGTGAAGCACCTGAAGGCAAGAACAATGGCTTTTCCTCTTTGCTGTGCCCACCATCCAGGATGAATCCTCCCAAATCGTGAGTGTATGTTCCGATACCGGAAGTTCCTCCCCTTCCAACAATGGCACTCAATTCACGACTTTCCACTTCAATGCCCATTGTTTCGGTAATCAGATGAGCTGTAGAAACAGCTATCTGGGTTCCACTTCCGAATCCGGAATGCGGAGGATAAGTATTATGTACAATAAACCTGAAACCAGAATCTATATCAAAGTGCTCAATGGTCTTTTGAGCAGCATCAGGGATTTTTTCCTGACATTCCAAAATCGCTTCCTCGTCTGTTACAGTGTCGGCAAATTCAAGTACAATACCACTTTCAATTTGCTCAGCTTCTAATACAAATTGTGGATCAGCTAATGCTAGACCAATACCACCATCAACTCTCCTATATGACCCATTCAAATCAATGAGGGACATATGTATTCTTGAAGGTGCTTTAATAATCATTTTTTCACATCCTTAAAATATTCTATAAAATATTTGTTTTTGAATATATATAATATTTTGTAAAAAAAATCTACTTTTTATTAAGTTCATCAATTTTTTTGTTCAATTTTTCAACTTCAGATGTCAAATCATCAATCTTGGATTCCAAATCTTTACGATTATCCCTGTTCAACCTTGATACATATGCAGATGAAATGATAGCAGTAATCAAGGAAAATATCAAGATTCCTCCCAACATGGCCACAATACCTATCAGTCTGCCTGAAGTTGAGGTTGGAACGACATCCCCATAACCTGTGCTTGTCATTGACACAAATGTATACCAGATGGCAGTTCTAAAGTCGACAATGTTTGAATCCACCTGCCAAACGAGGACAGTGACGATGACTATGAATATGATGGTTATTACAATGATCTTGTCCAGATAGGTCTTTTTCAAGAAGTCAGCAACAATCTTTTGGTCATCACGAATCAAAATGAAAATCTTTATAAATTGGGCTAGTTTGACGAATCTCAATGCCCTTATAAACACCGAATTGAACGGAAGCATCCCCAGAATACTCAAAGAGTTATTTTTCAGATAGGTTTTCCGGTCATCAGCTTTTTTCAGGCTGTATAAAAATTCAATCCAGAAAAATACGCATAAAAACAGGTCAAAGGCAATCACATAGAATTTGAAAGTGCTGTCCACATGAAAGAATGTGATATATATCAAAAAAAGTATGTCCAAAATAGTTAATACTATTCCGCTGAAGTATATCGCTTGCCTTTTCATATAATATTATATAATCAGCATCATATATTAACTACACTAAAACAAGTCATCTACGACATCAATTTGAGGGTAAGCTCAAAATCCTCTGAGGAGTAGCATTCATAGACCAGGGTAGGTATTCCTGCCTCCGATGTCGGTTCTGTTATGTATGGTGGGCTTGATCGGAATTCCGGAGCATAATATACAATTTCATCCATATTGTCAATAATTCTGTTCATGTATTCGGATGACTTATCGTCAAAGCCCGGCGCAAAAATAAAATTGGTTATCTGATAATCTCCAGGGCCATGAGGTCCACGGTTGGAGTGTATATCCAGGAACAAATCGTATTTTTTGTCAATTATATCATCCCTGATGAATTCCTGTGCAAGGAGCTGCCCTTCAAGACGGCCCTCGGTTTCGGACGAATCATCATTGACATTGATGTTATAGAGGTAATAGCAATTCCTTAAATCGCTTTTTGCGGTCAGCTTTTCAAACAATGCTCTGTGGGATTTGCTTTCCAGAGGATGCATTCCAATCACATAAGCTATCCTGACCCCTGAGCTTTCATCACCAAAAGGACCGTGAAGATGTACGCTACCCAACTCATTTTCACCTAAAAGTTCAGATTCATATTCGCTTGAGTCAACTTGGGCTTCGCTTGTCGGTTCTTTTGGATAATTCATTTAAACACCTAAAAAAAATAAGTTAAGACTAGATTAAATCTAGTCTTCGGATGGTGAACGTGCACCTAATTCCTTGTTCAATTCATAAATCAATCTGTTGTCTCCATCAGCCAATCTGATTTTGGCAACTAACTCCATAGCGTTTTCTTCCTCTTCAACTTGCTCTTCGACAAACCATTGAAGGAAGTTGTTGGTTGCATGGTCTTTTTCTTCAATTGCTAAATCCACAAGATCATCAATTAATCCTGATACTTTTTTCTCATGTTCTAAGACATGTTCGAATGCAGCTACTGGAGAGTCCCATTCAGTTTGAGGTCCTTCGATTTCAGTCAAGGTTACGGAAGCCCCTCTTCTGATAATGTAGTCATAGAATTTCATCCCGTGCTCTAATTCTTCTTCTGCTTGTACTCTCATCCAGTTAGCAAATCCTGCTAAGTCTTCGTCTTCAAAGTAAGCTGCCATGGACAAATATAAATAACCTGAGTAAACTTCAGCATTTAATTGACCATTTAAAGCTTTTTCCATATTTTCAGATACCATTAAATATCACCATTATAGTTTTTGTATTTGATTTCTTATATATTTTACATCGTGTTTCACTACAATTTTAATAACACCTAAAACATATCATTTAACATGATTGAAAAATCCCTCTATGAAAACTACCAAATCGATTTTAGTGATGAAATCATTCCTGACAATGATGATTACCTCTTTGTCTTTAATGAAAACAGAGAATTGTACCTTGATGATGATAAGAGATTGCCTAAAAATTTAGATGATTTAAAAGTTAATTTCTGTTTGTTTATTGGAATTTACAGCGGCATGAAGGCTTTTGTCATCAATGCATGTGGCAATGGAACATTTTATGACTTGAGGGAAGTCTATGAATTTGACCATGACTTATACCATATTGCCGGAAAAGCTGTTTTGGTAAACGATTGGTATATATCACACAGGTTTTGCGGAAGATGTGGAACAAAGACTCAATTAGATGAAAAGGACATGATGTTAAAATGCCCAGAGTGTGGCCAAGTGCACTATCCTCGCATCGCTCCTGCAATAATTGTGGCCATAAGAAAAGGTGACAAATTGCTCATGGCACAGCACAGCTACCACGATACCATCAGATATGCATTGATAGCAGGATTTGTGGAACCTGGTGAATCAATAGAAGAAGCTGTTCATCGTGAGGTTTTAGAAGAGGTAGGGATTAAAATAAAAAATCTGAAATACATGAAAAGCCAATCCTGGCCATTCCCGAATTCACTGATGCTCGCTTTTACAGCAGAATATGAATCCGGAGACATTAAAGTTGACGGTGATGAAATCGTCAAGGCGAAATGGTTTAAAAAAGATGAAATAATCAGATATGACTCTGACATCAGCATATCCGACTGGCTGATTCAGAACTTCATAGATTCCCATTAAAAAAAAAAGATTAAGTAAATGCCTGAGCACTTACTTTATCACAATTCGCACTTTCTTGGTTACCTTGTTATAGCATGAGTCACCCTTGAATGTGACTGTAGCGGAATATTTTCCTTTTTTAGTTAATTTTTTAAGCTTGAAGGTTGCCTTACCTGCACTGTTTGTTTTGGCAGTGAAAGTCTTGCCTTTAACCTTAATGGTAACCTTAACTTTAGCCATAGCCTTATTCACATTGTTTTTCAAGGTTATGGTGTATTTTTTGACTTTAACCTTACGCTTGAAAGTCTTTTTAGATGCTGTCAGTTTTGGAGATGCCTTTTTGACGATGACATTGACATTCTTTGTTGATTTAAGATAACGGTCTGATCCATCAAATGTTATTGCTACCTTGTATGTTTTAGGTTTTAAACCGACAGTAGGTAATTTAACCTGACCGTTTGCATCTGTGGTCAAATATTTTACTCCACCAAGGTCTATTGATACCCTTTCACCACTAATAGCCTTGCCGTTGTTATCTTTTAGGACAGCA
>CADBHR010000003.1 GCA_902794475.1 uncultured Methanobrevibacter sp.
GGTTATAAGCATTATCCTGATGATATTGTAACAAAATTCGTGGAAAAATCCTATGAAAACGGAGTGGATGTTTTTAGAATTTTCGATGCTTTAAACGATATAAGAAATATGGAAAAAGCAATTAAAGTTGCAAAAGATCAAGGTGCACATGTTCAAGGAACAATTAGTTATACAATAAGTCCTGTTCATTCTTTGGATAATTTTGTAGAACTTGCAAAAAATTTAGAAGCGCTTGATTGTGATTCAGTAGCTATTAAGGATATGGCAGGTTTGATTACTCCATCAGCCGCTTTTGAATTGGTCACAAAATTAAAAGAAGAAACTGATTTGCTTGTAGATTTACATTGTCATTGTACCAGTGGAATGACTCCAATTAGTTATTATGCTGCTTGTCAGGCTGGCGTTGATGTTTTGGATACTGCAATTTCACCTCTTTCTTGGGGTACTTCACAGCCACCTACCGAAAGTATGGTTGCAGCACTTCAGGGAACAGAATTCGACACTGGTTTGGATTTAAAATTGTTGACATCTATCAAAGAATACTTTGATGAGATTAAGGCTAAATATGGTTACCTTCTTGATCCTATTTCAGAAAGTGTTGATACTGATGTATTGTTATATCAAATACCTGGAGGAATGCTTTCAAATCTTATTTCTCAACTTAAAGAGCAAAATGCGATGGACAGGTACAATGATGTATTAGAAGAAATGCCACGGGTCAGAAAAGACATGGGATATCCTCCTCTTGTAACTCCAACAAGTCAGATTGTTGGTACTCAAGCCGTAAATAATGTGTTGGGTGGGGAAAGGTATAAACAACCAACAAATGAAGTGAAAGAATACCTTAAAGGAATGTACGGTAGGCCTCCAGCACCAGTGGACCCTGAGGTATCCAAGATGGTCATTGGTGATGAAGAGGTTATCACTTGCAGGCCTGCAGACTTGATTGAGGATGAATTTGACAAATTCAAGTCAGAAGGTGAAGAAGCTGGTTTTGTCAAATCTGATGAGGATGCATTGACTTATGCATTATATCCATTGATAGCTCCAAGATTCCTTAAAGGCGAATTGAAAGAAAAAACTGGTGGATCAGGAACCGGCAGCAATAAAGATAAAGTCCCAACTGAATATGATGTTGAAGTTGATGGAGACATATTCAATGTAAAAATATTACCTCATGGAACTGGCGGCGGAGGAGGCAAAAAACCTTCTAAATGTAAAGAAAGAGAAGGTGTAGTATTGTCTACAATGCAAGGTATGGTAATCAGACTCACAGTTGACGTGGGGGATGAAGTCAAAGCAGGCGACACCATTTGTGTAATTGAAGCTATGAAAATGGAAAACGATATAGAATCAGAAGTTGATGGGGTCGTTGAAGAAATTTTCGTAGAAGATGGTGACGAGCTTAAGAAAGATGACTGCATAATGGTAATCAAATAGATTACCTCTATTTTTTCTTTTTTTAGTAATTTTAAACTTACCTGTTAATTTATATGTTTTTTAAATTTAACTATAGTAGTGAGTAGTTATTTTGGTGATGATTATGAAGGATATTTTTGATGAATGTCAAATTGGAGATTTGAAGCTTAAAAGCAGGATTGTGAGGACAGGTACATGGGAAACCGAAACCGAAGAGGGTGGATTTTTATCTTCAGCAATCTATGACAAGTATGAAAAGATTGCAGGCAGCGGAACCGGGTTGATAATATCTGAGATGTTTGTGCTTGACCGAAAGGACCGCTTTGCACCATATTCCGCAAACCTGAATTATTTGGGTTTCGTTAAGGAATACAAGATGGTAACAGACATCTGCCATAATCATAATGTGCCTATTTTAGGTCAATTGGCATTCTTTTACTATGATGACGGTGACAATCAGAAGGCGGAACCGAATGACCTGACAGCTGAAGGAATAAGGAAACTGCAGGCCGAGGTGATAATGGCTGCCAAAAAATTCTCATTTGCAGGTTTTGATGGAATTCAAATTGACATGGGTAATAATTTCTATTTGGCACGTTTCATAAACCCTTACTTCAATCAAAGACAAGACAATTATGGTGGAAACACCGAAAATCGTGTAAGGATTGCATCAGAGATTATTAAGGTAATTAAAAAGACAATGCCTAGCTTTCATGTAAGCATCAGAATCAACCCGTGGGATGTGAGAAAGGACGGCATGACTGCTGAAGAAAGTATCAGAGTTGCACAGGAATTGGAAAAAGCGGGAGCTGACAGCATACAATTGACCGCACGCACAATATCCTATCTTTATGACGGCAAGGAAAAGAATCCATTTTTGGTATATGCCGATGAACTTATTGGCTCTTTGGATATTCCGGTTATTCTGGGAGGATCTTTAAGGGACATGAAATCAATGAATGATGTTTTGAATCATAGTGAGGTCGAGTTCATGTCAATGTCCAAGCCGTTTGTGGCACAGGCTGACTTTCTGGCAGACTGGAAAGCTAATGGTGAGGGAGAATCAATCTGTCAAAGCTGCAATAACTGCTACTCTAAAAAAACAAGTACCTGTTTTAAACATGAATAGGTACTGACCAATAAACACAATTGGTATTGGCTTTTTTATCTTATTTTTGTCTTGTCATTAATAATGTCCTTTAAGTAAATATGTGATTGAAATATGTTCCAATAATTACTCTTTATTTAACTTGTATTTTCTAATGTAATATATTTTTAACCATTATTTATAATTATAAATGCTTTAAAAGTCTTTAATTTAAATACAACCTCTTCTATATATATATATTATATCTTTTGATTGAAAATACGTAATTTTAATTTGAGGTTGTTTAAATGAAATACAAAAAGATAATGCTTGTGACATTTCTGTTGCTGGCAATTTTAACAGTAAGTGCTGTTAGTGCTTCTGAAGATATGGCAATGTCTGATGATGGGGAGGAGTTACGAGAAGTATTATATGATGCATTAACAGCTGAAGATGCTCAGGAGGATTTGGCGGAAGATCCTTCAGGGGAAAGTATTGCCGGTGGCGATGCAGATGATGTGTTGTCATATGAAGCAAATGATTCAGTTGTTGAAAGCAACGAACAGGTTACTCCGGCTGATTTTTTCATACAGTATGACAATAATATTACCAATCTTGATGATGATTTTATTTGGATGGATGACTGTCCGGTTGATGGGGAAATTACATTTTTAGTTAATGATTCTAATTTCAATGCACCGATTGAACGGGGAGATAGTTTTGTTCTCAGTGCCTTGGATTTGGAGATTACTAACGGGGGAACATATCACGTTACAGTGAAATTTAAACCTGTCGGTGAGAATGAATTCACTCTCAAAGAATTCGATTTCCATTATGAGACTGAATCCGATACGGATTCCTTCATTGTTATTAAGGATGTAGTTGATCTTACTGCTTATGGTTCTCTCATTGCTTATGTAAAAGATAAAAATTCATTATTTGGGGATGTTACACTTTCTATTGAGGGTACAACATTGTATAGTAAAAGATTCAATGGTGAATCAAATATTGCATATGTCTGGAGGATGATTTAATCGGCTACATGTCACTTCATGACGATTTAAAAGGCAATCGAATTGTTAATGTTACATACAATGATTTTAGTAAGGAATCATCAGTATCATTTGAATACGTTCCAATCCTTATTAAACCTGATGCTGTCGCTTGCGGGGAAACATCATACATTATTTTTGAAGCGGATGATGAATTTACAGGAAATGTCAGTTTGTATAATGCAGTTTACGATAACATCAATAATGTGTATATTCCTGATTTATTAATAATGAAACATATATATAATAAGTATATGTTGCATGTTTCATTCATTGACGTGCATTAGATCTTAATATTAAAATATGAGTTGTTGAATTATGAAGTTTAAAAAGATGATGCTGGTAGCATTGATTCTACTAGCTGTTTTAACAATAGGTGCTGTCAGCGCAAGCGATGACGCTGATTTTAATGAAACGCTGACAGTTGATGATGCGGATGATGCATCTTTGGATGCTTCACTTGATAATGAAATGGTATGTGAAGACAATCTGGACAATGAAGTTTCTAGTTTTGAAGAGGAAACATTGTATGATGATTCTTCACAGGAGGAAAATGAGTCTATTGAACTGTATGTAAGTGATGTTTCTCAAGGTAGCGATGCAAGTATTTGGGTATGGTTTACGGGAGTTGAAAACGGAACATATTACTTGTCTTTAAATGGGTTAATGCAGGAGAGAAACTTTACTTCTTACTATGATTGGTATCAAATCCCAAATTTGGCTGTTGGGGAGTATACTGTATTTGCATATTATAAGAATCTATCTGCTAATGCCACATTTTCGGTATATGCAGTCAATAATTATACCATGAATTTCGATAATGAAGATGACATGACAGGTTTGGTAGATAGTCGCTACATCCATTATGATGAAAATGGATATGATGGAGGATGTATTGTTATTGAGGATTACACAATTCATAAGATGCTTGTGAATTGGTCGGATATTGAAAGAATCTCTTTTTGGTATAAATGTTATTCTGGAGGCAAGGCTTATCTGAATTTGGGCAATTGGGCCATCCTCAGGGACGAAACCGGTCGGACAACTGATTGGACATATGTTCAACGTTATATCTATCAAGACGGATTAGAATATTTGAAATTCAAGGTTGTCTCCAATTCTTTCTATATAGATTCATTGACTTTCACTATGAAAAATGGGACAGAGGTCAACATAGGTAAATTGGTTGAAGACGATTCGGAAAGGACACCCACCCAATTTGACATTGCCCGGGGGCAAACCTATATCAACATTACATTAACTAACTCTAATGGATATCCGATTTGCCGTGAAATAACCTATACTATAAATGGCGGCGAAGAAAAAGTTATTCGCACAAATTTCGATGGCTATGCATGCATCCACTTTTTGGAAGGTGATGTTGCCTTTAATGTAATGTATGTTGGTGACAAATATGAGAAATCATGCAGTGCTCAAGCCAATTTCACTTTTTCAAATGAATCCTCAATCGACATTTCAGTAAGTGACATGATATATCATACACATGATGCTTATCCTATTGCGAAACTGAACGTCATAGGTGATGTGACAGGAAACATTAGGGTTTTGGTGGATAATGTAACAAAATTCAACAGTCAAATCAAGGATCTTCCTTTTTCATTTGAAGATGAAACTTTCTATATTCCGGCTTACGAAATAGATTACGAATTATATCCTGGAAATCATTCTGTTACCGTCGTATATGAAAACGGCAATCTGGATCCGATTGAATGTGAAAGGGATGTAGAATTTAAAATACCTGACTTGGTAATCAATATAACTACAAGAGACCGTGAAATACACATGTTTTTCTCTGATGAATTCGGCAATCTGATAACACACACATACATGGAAATCAAATACTATCTTAACGGTGTTGAATATACCGCTTATCCTAATTACGGAGAAATCGGAATTTATGATATAGATGGTGTGCGTTTGGATGGGGATTATGAGTTGAAAGTATTTTATGAGGGCACTGATATGTATAATTCTGCCAATGCATCAGCAAACCTCTCATTTATCTCAAAGGTGAAAATCAATATACTGAACCAGACAATACCTGCCACATTCGATGGGCGCGTTATTGAAATAGGGGCTGTTGAAGGCCTTTCAGGCAATCTGCAGGTTGACTATAATGGTGACATCACCAGATTCTATTCAATCGATTACATGAGCTATTCCCCGGAGGATAATGTGTATTACATCCCGTTCACTGATTTTTCATCTCATTATAACTTCAATCCGGGACATGCAGATATTACTGTTTACTATTATGGAAATGAGCTTTCAGAAATTGTCCATGGATACTTGGATGTATATAGGCTGAATACCACTTTATCATTGACAAATAAGGAGGATACAGTCATCATTAAATTGGAGGACGGCATGGGAATGCCTATCAGGAATTCAATTCACTACACACTTAAGGGACAGGAAAATTGGATTTCAACTAACGAAGAAGGAATCGCAATAATCAGCAATTTGCTGGAAGGATATAATGAGTTAAATGTCTTCTATGACGGTTCCCAAGTTTATAATCCTGCAAATGCTTCAGCCACTTTCAAAATCCTAAAGAATCCTAACTTGAGTCTTCAGGTTTCAAGTGTTGACGAAGGCAATCCTGTCAATGTTCACGTAACCGGTGATGGGGCTCTTGTGGATGAGTTCACACTTCGGGTGGCAGATAGGGAATATAACGTCACACTTACAAACGGCAATTACCATCTTGCAGTGGATTTGCCTGCTGGAGATTATGTCGCTTCGGTTTCATATGGCGGAGGTGACAAGTATTATGCCGTTGAAAGATTTGCAAACTTCATGGTGAATTCCTTAAACAAGCATTGGGTAAATTTAATAATTCATGCGGATGCAATGTGGGATGATGCTCCTGCAATCATTACAATAAGTGCTTATTACCCATCATATTCCTATTATGATGAATCTACAGGTGAAATTATAGAAATTATCGGATCACTTGATGAAAATTTCACAAACAATGTGTCAGTTGAGGTTACAGGCTGGGATTATGAGTTAAACACAAATTATGCGGGATACAACGCAATATTGCCGATTGTTAACGGTACCGGAAGCTTCGAACTTAATTTGAGAAAGGGTTCTTACACGGTCTATGCCAGTTATGAAGAAAATTCAATGTACTGGTCAGGATATTCGCAAAGCATGTTCTTCATTTACAAGGCTAATGCAGTAATCGATACGTCATTGTCATATGTGACTTCAACTGTCAGCGATGAAGTTTATGTAACTTTACAGGATTTCTATGGTGTAAACGTAGCAAATGAAACGGTTTATTATACAATCAATAATGTGACATATTCCGGTGTAACCGACCGATATGGACAGATAACAATTTCCAATTTAACCGATCCTTGCACAATATCTGTTGTTTATAACGGAAGCGACGTGTATTCAAAATCCAGTAAAGACATTAAATATAAGGTCAATCCGAAAATCACAATAAATGGCGATGCATCCGTATGGTCATATCTGAATCTTCCGACCGTAATCAACATCAATGCCGATGAAAGAATAAATGACAATGTAACAATCACATTGAATAAAGTGACTTATAACGTTACACTGACAAACGGTAGTGGTCAGCTTAAGATTTATGGCCTGAAGGAGGGTTACCATTATGCAAAACTGACTTATAGCGGAGATGAGACATTTTCAGCAGTCACAAAGAATTTTTATGTTGATGTCAAACATCCTAATTTCGGAGAGGGAATAATCGATGATGAGATTCCTGTAGGTTTTTATGGTCATGTATTATGGGCTCATGAAATTCCTGATGAGTTCCTATATTCAACATTGAGGGTAATCGTTATTGATGATTATAGCGGTGAAGTGATATTCAATTCAACTACAAGAATAACTGAAGAGGGCATCAAAAAGGATAAATATCATTGGCTATTGTCTGATTTGGATATTCAATCTGGTAGTGATTATCTGATATCATTAATCTGCGAACCATATGACGGCACCACTTTCACAGTTATGGCGGAAACGGTCACAGTCAATCCATTGGTTATTAGAGATATGGACTTCAGCATGCCACAATGGTTAATCATAAACTGTGATAACTATTCAAGTTTGGTGGATGAGTATTTCTACATGTATTCACTTCCATGGGTGGAAAACGGAGCGACAGCAAATGATGAAAATGCAACCATTCGGGTCATTGCCAAGAATGTGAATACTGGTCAGGAGTTGCGGGCTGATTATAAATTCATTGAATCTAATGATAAGGCATTCAAACTGTCAGAACTGGGAATTGATACTCCTGGGACCTGGGAAATTTGGTTAAGATATATTCCAAGCGACGGGTCCCCTTATGAAAATCCTGATGGAATTTTATTGGCTCACGAATATAGGGTAACTGTTGATTTCGGCGATTATCCTCTTGGTTATAATGATACAATATGTGCCGTTCCTATTCCGGATGTGGATTATGACTTGAATATTCGAGTAAACTATCAATACCACACTATCCATCTTTATAATGTCAGCGAATTTAATCTGACATTGGATTCATTGGGCATTGATCTGCCAGGCAAATATGATGTATGGGTTTATCATGAATCCCAATTGCTTTTGAATGGAAAATTAAATGTTTTCGATGAAAATGACTTCAGGGCCAAATTCCCGAATCTCAATTATCATGGCCAGTGGATTTATGGAATAGGGCCTGATTTCATCAGGGTCTACTGTCCTGAAGGCAGCCGGGGAAAAATAGTCGTTGAAGTATTCGACGAATCCAGAAACATTATCCAGACATTTGAAAAGGAAATAACCGAAGATTCATATAAAAATGATATCTTATTTGGTCAAAATGAGTTCAATTTCACCAAACTGGGCGAATTCACATTCTTCGTCAAATATGTTAATGAAACTTCCCATGAAAATTACACAATCGATTCGGCTTCAAAAGAATTGGAAAGTGTTGAAGAGGTATCAATCATCATTTACAATCATAAGTTTTATGTCAACAGTCCTGATGAGACAATCAGGATTGCGGTTCCTTATAATTCACAGGGAAATCTGACAATTTCAGTCAGAAATCTGGCCAATAACGATATTTATGTAATTGACCATGAAATAGTAATTGATGATTATTATAACTATATTTTTTATAATCCGTTCGATTTGAATATCAAAAACACCGGAAGGTATGAAATTACAGTAAAGTATGCAAATGAAACAAAACCCTATGGTGAAATTCTTAGAAAAGATGATATCATCGTTATTGGATTCGATATGGATGGGGAGATTTGGATGAATCTTGATGATGAGTTCTCCACTTCCGATGAGAATTTGGATGCAATATTTGCTGCCGTTAAGGTTCCAGATGGCGTTGAAGGAAATATTACAATCACAGTCGATGGAAAAGTCGTGTTCAATAAGGCTTTAAGCGATTTCGATTCAGATTATGTCGATGATGAGAATAATGTCTATGCTTTGTCAATTAGAAATGATGGAAAATTCATATTTGGCGAATTTGATGGTGGCAATGATGCGGCCATAAAGGTCATCGATGAGGATGGAAATGAAGCCTTTTCTTATGAATTCAGAGTAAATGTAAACGGGGATACCGTTAATTTCAGAGGGGATGATGTTCAACACACAAATGTAATCATCTGGAACGAAGATGACATGGGGCCTCTTTACACAGATTGTGATGGGGATGTCGTAAGTGTCGATGTTCCTCCGGGCTTTGAAGGCACCATTTCCGTCTGGATAAACGGTGAGGAAAAATCTGGCTGGAATATTTCCCATGAACTTGAAGGCGATTGGGCTCACCATGATTGGGGATTAGGCGAATTGGAAATTTCCGAGGCCCATGAATATGTCATTGAAGTCAAATATAATGGTGAAACAATCGCTGATGGCAAGATAAATGTGTTTGAAAAGGATGAAGATTCATTCAGAGTGGAATATGATGATGAAGACGGGATAACTTTCACTCTCTTTTGCCCTGAAGGTGCTGCCGGAACAGTTATGATAGTAATCAAAGGTGAAGATGATCAAACAGTCAGGGATGATATCACTCATGAAATTACCGCACAGGACTATAATAATCCTCTCGAATGGTCTGTCAGCGATTTCGGATTGGAGTCTGGTTGTTCATATCTTTTCAATTTAACCGTAAACGGCAGCGAAGGGATTGCATTCAGTTATGACAAATGGTTCCATTTGGATGATGAAGAGGATGATGAAGGATTCATGGGTTATCATGGCACTGATGTCGTAGAGGATGCGGACGGATTCTCTTGGGGATACAGTGAAATCGTAACATATGACGATGAGAAATGGAAAACAGATAATTTCTTCTCATTCAGAGACGGTGAAAATGATGGTAAAACAATTTGGGTTTACATCAATGACAATCAGGAATGGGATTTCACTGAAGATGCCCCATATTACTCCTGCAATTTATATGACTTGGATGGAGATGGGGAATGGTTCATTCTCCCTGTAGGCATTTTGAATCTTGCTATTGGCGAACACTACGTGCATGTTGACTATAATGATGATTCTATAGAGTTAATCATTACATTATATGAACCTCAAAGCGGTGGAAATGAGAATATAAGCATTGAAATCAGCCCTGTCAAAACAGTAATCAATGATGATGACTGTTTTGCAACAATTTCAGATGCTGTCGAAGGGGCTGAAAATGTTGTTGTCATACTTGATAATGAAAAATCATTTTCCATCCCGATTTCCAGTTTGAGAAATGACGAAAGAGGTTATATTATAGGTTCCAATGACTTGCAGATTCACGAAGAGGGGGAACATGCCTTGAATATAAGCTATGCAGGTTTATCAGTTGCAGGTAGGATCAATCCTATTTCAAATGTCGAAATTGTGGTCAATATCCCACTGTTTGAGGACCAGATTGTCATAGGTTACGGTCATGACATGGACATCATATCAATTTTCCTTCGTGATGGCAATATAAGAGATCTTGAAGGTACTGTTGCTGTTTATCTCAACGATGATGAAAATCCTGCATTTACCGTAACAAACATTTCTGCACTGGAACTTGATGAGGAAGGCAATTCCTATTTGATTTACCATTCACAATTGGGAGTTACTCCAGAAACTACAAAAATCACTGTAAGGTATTTCGACGGTAACGAAGCCGGTGTTTCAACAGTCAGTGATGTAAATTTCACTTATATGACTCAGGAATATGTATGGAAATTCACTGAAATTGAAATTAGGGATAATGTTTACAGTCCTGATTTGATTCCTATTGTCATACGATTTGATGGAAACCCTCAAAGTCAGGCAGGTGTCTTCAACTCCAAATATGTATTATACGTCAATGGAGTAAAAATCGACAGGGAATATATTGTATTCTATCCTAAAGGCGAAGGTTCATGGGATGAAAATAGGAGAGTCCTTGATATCGATGACCCTGAAGTTCAAGACCTGTTGAATGATGACAGTCTTGAATCTGATGTATTCAACTGGCTCAGCATCAAATATATTCACTGGTGCTGTGAAGGTGAGTTGGAAATTTCCCTTGATGACTTGAACATCACATCTGAAGATGAATATGAAATTACAGTCAAATTCACAGGTGCGGATGGTGCTGATGAATTGGAAATCTTGAGACAAAATCTCACATATGAAATTAATCCGGATTATGCTGCTGTCGACATTCTTGATGAAGTGAAATACAGGAATGAGATACCGTTCCTATTCACTTTCGAATTTGCTGATAAGATTTACAGCCTCTCAAACAATGTCATAATCTATATTAATGGAGAATTGGCTTTTAACGGAACTACTCTCCACTATGAGGAAAATGAAACAGGAGGATTGGAGATTGTTAAGTTATGGAGGGTTACAGTAGGCATGTTGAATGAAAGCCTTTTCAATGAATACGGATTCCTTGATGTTGGAGACTACGAAGCAGTTGTCTATCTGGTTAAAGGAGATGATCCAACACCAATCGAAATGGGTAGGAATAATTTCACAGTATTCAAACAAAAAGGAAATTTCACTATTGATTTGATAACTGAAGAAGACAAACACACTTACCTTTATGTGGATGTTCCTGAAGGCAACTGGGAAGACTATTCCCTTATAATAAATATCGGGGACTCTGAAGAAATTTATCCTGAATATATTGAGGATAATGGTTGGATCAATGCACCTGAAGGATGGGTTGACAGGTATTTCCCAGATTTCGACCCTCAAGACGATTGGTGGCCTGGATGGATAACCTGGTTCAATGAATATTGCATATTCAAAGATAATCAAATCATTTTAAAAGAGCCTTTGGACAATATTATTGGTAAAGGAAGAGTGCCAATAGATTTGGGGATCTTAGATGGAAATACTCATGTCTTTGTTGCATTTAATTATGGCAGAGAACCATTTTATGGTTTGGAATATGGCTGCTATAACAATGAATTCAGTATAAATAATGTTGTTCCTCCTATTCCTGTTGATTCTGGTTTAGTTATTGCTCCTGTTGGGGAAGTTGAGGAGGGCAGTGATGTTTTGGTTGTTGTTTCTGCTAATGATACTTTTTCTGGTGTTGTAAGTGTTTTGGTTGGTGGTAATGTTGTTGCTACTATTGATATGGTTGATGGTAGTGGTAATGTTACTGTGGCTTCTGGTAATTTCTCTGTTGGTGAAAATACTGTTAAAGTCACTTCCGAAGCTAGCGAACTCTTCAATGCTGGGGAACATTCAACTAAATTCAATGTGGTCCCTAAAGTACTTTCAAATATTATAACTCCACTTAATTTCGACGATTACTTCGATGATGATGGAGTTTATATTGTCGATTTGGAGGACATAATCTTTGAGGGCGATTTCACAGGTGACTTTAAAATTACCATTGATAAGGATATTAATATAACCGGTATAAATGCAACATTTACAAATGTATGCTTCAATTTTACCAGTGTTAAAGTTTCTATTTCAAATTTAACATTTAATTTTGATTATTCTAGTTATTTAATAACTTTCAATAGTTCTGATTATGTATCATTGGTTAATAATACGTTCAATGCCCAAAATGCTATTAGGATGTTAAACTGTACTGCATTCAATATTGAATCAAATACAATCACCAGTACTTCCGGTGAAGATGCATGCGGTATTTGCATATCTGAGGGTGGTAGTGGTGTTGTTAAGGATAATCAATTGGATTTGAAGTCAACCAAAACAGCTTATGCAATCAGCACTAATTCCAGTGATTCATCGAATGTAATCTACATTAACAATACCATTGAAGCTGAATCATACTTCTCTGCGGGTATATATGGTGATTCGGAAGAGATTAGGGACAATAAAATAACATTGTCAGGTAATTATGCTATTGGTATCGTTGTTTTAAGCGATGCTTTGGTCATAGATAATGAAATTACTCTGATTACATTAAACACCGGAAGTGAAGATGTCCACGATCCAATAGGTATTGAAACTGCAGGTATTAAGGTAAACAACAATGCTACAATAACCTATAATGGCATAGACTCAACCGGCAAATCCCTTTCAGTAGTTGGAGGAAGTTCCACAATATCCGACAACATATTGAATGGTCAGGTCAGCATTAAAAGTAATGGCAACACCATTTCAAATAACAAAATTGCTGCAAAAGAGGATTATGCCATTGATTTGGGCGATTCAACAGGAAACGTAATTGATGGAAATGAAATGTACTCCTCACAGGGTAACGGTAATCAGGCCGTCAAACCTAATGAAGGAAATGAAATCATCAACAACTTCGAAAAGTATGATCCTGAATTGGCAATCGCAGTAGATAACATTACTGAAGGGGATGTTGTTGTAATTAGAGTTGCAGCCAACGCCACATTCTCAGGAGATGTTT
Organism: uncultured Methanobrevibacter sp.; assembly: GCA_902794475.1. Taxonomy (GTDB): domain Archaea; phylum Methanobacteriota; class Methanobacteria; order Methanobacteriales; family Methanobacteriaceae; genus Methanocatella. The sequence continues at coordinate 13,436 of CADBHR010000003.1, forward strand.
TAGTCTGGATTGGAGGTTTGAATTTCACTGTAAGTCTGACCAATGGTACTGGCAGTTATCAGGTTTCCGGTCTGGCCGCAGACACATATGTTGCCATAGTAATATTCAATGCCACAAATGTATTTGTTGAAAGTACTGTAAACACTACATTTGTTGTAAAAGCCAAAGAGGTTTTGCCTGTTGTTAATCCTGTTGCAACAGTCATTAAGGCAACTGAGGTAACCACAACCTACGGCACTTCCAAAAGCATCCTCATAACATTGACTGATGCAAACGGAAATGCAGTATCAGGCAGAAAGGTCACTGTTGATTTAAACGGAGTTAAAAAGGAGCTCACCACCGACGATAAGGGTCAGGTATCCTATGATATCGGAACCAAACTCGCTCCTCAAACATACACAGCCGCAATCACCTTCGACGGCGATGACGGCTATGCCAAATCAGCAGGATCTGCAAAGGTAGTTGTCAACAAGGCAAAATCCGTATTGACTGCCAAAAAGAAAACCTTCAAGGTTAAAAAGGCTAAAAAATACACAGTAATGTTGAAATCAGACAAGACCGCAATCAAAAAGGCAAAGGTTACCATAACAATTAAGGCTAAAGGCAAGAAAATCAAAATCACCAAGAAAACCAACAAGAAGGGTAAGGTGACCTTTAACCTTAAGAAGTTAACCAAGAAAGGCAAATTTAGCGCTACCGTCAAGTTTGCAGGTAACCAGTACTACAAGCCGGTCACTAAAAAGGCAAAAATTACAGTAAAATAATAAGGGTTGCATAATCCTTATTAATTTTTCATTTTTAAGGTGATAGTATGAAATTTAAAATTTTAATGATTCTGCTGATTATTTTAACGATTGGCGCCGTCAGCGCCGCTGAAGATTTCACGCATGATAATCTGACGGTGCAGATGGAAGAAAGTGATGTTGTGGGCATGCCGGTTTCACAGGACGGGCAAGCCGGTGGAGATGATGTTCTGGGTCGTGTGGTAACTTCAGACGATGGCAGCCAGAATGGTTCCGCTCAAAGCGGCGAGGCAGTGCTATCCTCAATGGGTGAAGACGATATCAAAATTAAAGCAAATTCAAAAACTATTGATACAACTAACGGAAATACTGTTATAGCAACTTATAAGATTCCTAAAGGCGAAAAAGCTACTGCACTTATAGATTTTGAGGATCGTGAAAATTGCCTGATAAAATTGTCAAAATTACCTAAAAAGACAAAAAATGGTTTTACAACATATTATCTTCGTTTAAAAGATATGAAGGGTTATGATCTGTTGGAGGATTTGAAAAATAACCAGATTCTGGTTGTAGGTTTAAAATATAATCATATATATGATGGTCCGACCACTTCTACTTTAAATTATATTGTTAAATTGAATAAAAAGGCAAAAACCCTAAAATTGAAAAAGAAGATATATACTCAAATATGGATTGGTAATTATGACAGGAAATCCGGTACAAACAAGATACTCAAAGTACATTTGGGCATTCCTACTGAAAAAAAGCCTCTTTGTGACAGTAAAAGCAAGCACATTGCCGGAAAAAAAGTCAAGATTACTATCAATGGGGTCGCGTATAATAAGAAAACCAATTCTAAAGGGTTAGTTTATATTTATCCTCCAAAATATTTACCCCCTAAGGCATACACAAAAGTGAAAATGGAGTTTGCAGGTGACAGCAAATATTGGGACTGCATGGGTATAAATGATATCGAGATTTACAAAAATCCAGGTTCTTCCAAATCCAAGATTAAGGCCAGTGCAAAAACATTTTCAGTTAACAAAACCAAAAAATACGCAGTCAAATTGATAAGTAAAGGCAAAGCTGTTAAAAAGGCTAAGATTAAGCTTGTAATCAATGGTAAAAAATTCTCTGCAAAAACCGATTCCAAAGGCAAAGCCACTTTCAGCCTGGCCAAATTAACTAAGCAGGGCAAGTTTAAGGCAACTGTCCTGTATATGGGTGACAAAAAGCATTACATGGCTTATAAAAATGTTAAACTGACGGTTAAATAGGCATTTTTGCCTATTTTTCATTTATTTTTACTTTTTCATATACATTTACTTTTTACAGTTACCTGTTTTTAAGACTACTTTCAATTTAAATTATTTTTCGTACCATTATCCGATAGGATTCAACTTAAGTTGTTAATTTAATTGTTCGTATAATTATTTTAAAGCGATGAAAAATCTTTGGGAATATGAAAATAATTTATATGATTTAAAATAAACTATAATTAATGAAAAATCTTGAAAAAACACTGAAGTCTGTGAGCGAAAACCCGAAGCACATTTTCAAGCTGACGGTTCAGGGAATAATGGTGGGCATATTTGCGGGACTGATGGTATGCATGTACCGTTTTCTGCTTGCAGGCTCTGAGGGCATTTTAAGAGGTTATCTCAGCATTATACATGGTAATGTACTCTACATCATACTGTTTTTCATAGCCCTGGCGATAATGGGAATTCTCATAGAATGGCTGACAAAATGGGAAGTCGACTCTGCCGGAAGCGGAATACCTCAGGTCTATGCCGAGGTCAAGGGCCATATGGAGGCCAACTGGGCAAAGGTGCTCTTTTCCAAAATCGCCGCTGGCGTCCTCACCGCCCTGGGCGGGCTCTCGTTAGGTCCCGAAGGTCCGTCAGTCCAGATGTTATTCTACTATCCAATGAACATGTAATAATTCTCGAATTCAAAATGAAAGGTACAATCAAAGAAGCTGATGTTGATCAAGCTAAAGCTTACGCGCGTGATTTAAATGAATATCACTATGAGTCCCGTGATAAGCAAGTTGTTCCAATGCTTGTTTTAACCAGAACATCTAATCTAAATGAAACAAGAGGTAATGTCACCTGTGTATCAGCTGACAACCTTCAAACTATTCTTAATGGATATTATTCAGGTAATGTTAGTCCAGCTGATTTAGATAAATGGGCCAACTCTCGATACGAGCCGCTACCTACAATTGTTGACGCTGCAAGGCGCATAATGAATGAAGAAAAGTTGCCCAACATTAGGAAGGTGAACAGCACATGTATCCCGCAGGCACTCGAAAGTTTAAATAAGCTAACAGACTATGCAAAAGAGAATAAAAAGCACGTAATTGCTTTTGTTACAGGCGTTCCAGGTGCAGGCAAAACCTATCTGGGAATACAATATGTTTATAATACTAAAGATGCTAATGCTATTTGTCTTTCAGGCAATGGGCCGTTAGTTGAAGTGTTGACTGATGCACTTGGTAGTGACGTGTTCGTTAAAGAAATACACAAGGTCGAAACAGAGTTTTTAGATTACGGCGCTCATGATTTTAATAGCAATGTCCTTGTGTTCGATGAGGGCCAACGTGCATGGAATGTTGCTCAAATGGAATTTAAAGGTCGTGGAAACAGGTCCGAAGCTGATGTGATGATACAATCATGTGAAGAACGTTTGGACTGGTGTGTATTCTTAATTCTTGTCGGCGAAGGCCAGGAAATATATTCTGGCGAGAATAAAGGCATACCTCTATGGAATGCTGCAATTAACAATGGAAACATTGCATGGGAGATTGCTTGCCCGCCGAAACTCGATCAGAACTTCACAAACCATACGCTGATTGAGAATATTAATCGAGAAGCGTTTGATCTAACAATATCATTAAGATCTCATCTATCAGGGACCGTAAGTAAGTTTATCAATCATATTATGAACGGGGAAATAAGTGATGCTGCAAAGCTTGGTAATTTAATCTATGATGAAGGATACGATATGTATTGCACTCAAGATTTGGATAAGGCTAAGGAATACTGCAAAGATCGTTATCAAGAAGAACCAGACAAGAAATACGGCATATTGGCGTCATCAGAAGGGAGAGGTTTATTCAGATTCGACGTAAATAATGATTATAAATATAGAAAAAATGTAAGTAAAGCTAAGTGGTTTAACGCGCCATCAGATAGTCCTGAATCTTGCTGTTCATTTAATGTTGTTTTTACGGAATTTGAAGTGCAAGGGCTGGAGCTGGATCTTCCGATAGTGGCGTGGGGACTTGATATGGTCTGGCAGCGTGAAAATTGGAAGAAATTTAGAATGCGAGAAGATATTAATAGTGATGCGAATACTTATAGAAGGAATAGTTACAGAGTATTGCTTACAAGGGGCCGTGATGGTTTCATTGTATTTGTGCCTAAAATGAAGCAGTTGAAGCAAGTTTATGATGTTTTACGTGAAGCTGGAATTAAAGAATTAAACTAATTTTAAAGACAAACGTGAACAGACACTTGAGAATCTATATGCTCAAATAACATCTGTATGATTTGTCTAACTTATTCCTTTCCCCCAAATATATTTAATTGGATTTGCTTCACCATATGAGAAAAAATCCCTAACAGATTTGTCTGCATAGCGTTTTCTAATGTCATCATTTGCTATTCTACCAACAAACTCATATCTTCCATCCATATCATCTGCACTGGCGTTACTTTGTCTGTCCATATATGTTGATAGTGCAGGAAACCAATCAGCCACTTCATAAACTTCCAATACCATTCCATCGTATATTGCCAGGACATATTCAACTTTTTTTGCATTTTCTACTTTTAGCCTCCAGTATCCTCTTGTAGCTTCATATAGTTCCATTGGAGACATGTCATTTCTGTAACGTTTGTTGATTCTTATAAACATGATATTGTGAATTATGTTATCAGGGTCTAACTTTTCATGACTGTATCTTGCGTCAAGCAGTGAAACTTCAATTTTTCCGAATGAGCTTGATTCGTGGCCTCTTTGGCGGTTGGTTAGGTTTTTGATTCCGATTAGGTCAATTGCTGCTGCTTCAACTTTAAGTGCTGTTTCTTCATCAAGGCCATGAGCAAGGATTTCTATGATGGGTTCTTTACCTTTGTCAAGTATTTCATTAATTTTTTGAGCCTTTTCGTTTTCTGATTTGTTGTTGAGATGGGAAAAGACTCTGTTTCCTTTACCTTTACCTACATAGAATGGCTTTTTGGTATCAGGATCGGAATAAACATAGACATAGTATTTGAGTTCTTCTATGGTGTTATGTGAAAATCTTTGTATCATTTTTTAACTCCTGTGTCGATATTAATGGATATGTATTATTCAATATATAACAATTCATGCTCACATCAATATTGTTTTCACTGACGAAGGTACAACTGGATTCAATTCAATTACAACTGGACAGCCAAAAGCAGGGGTTTTGTGGCAGATAGTTTGGTAGAAATGGCTGTTTTTGCAGGGGCAGGTATGTACTGAGCGAGAGGAATAGCTAACAATTAATATCTCATGCATTTATTTTAACTAAAGGCATTATTTACTTGAAAGAAAAAGAAAAAGTATTGCAAAAATCAAACAACAATTTAAAATATATGCTATTGAAGCTGATTTCCAATATCAAAAAAATTAATAACATCACTCAAAGAATTGGATTTTATAAAAAAGTTTTGCTAAAAAGAACTATTGCCATTAAAATTGGAGAAAAATAAGATAAAAAGAGTTATATCCAATATAACCCTAAATTTAAATAGTTTGTAAATAACTAACTTGAATTAACGCATTATATGAATTAATACCCATTTACATCAAAATAGTAAAATTTACATACTTCTTGTTGGGAAGAGAAAATCTATGCTAAGTTCTTTAGGGTGCATGTCCGTGAAAACTCACAAAATTTCACCTCGACAATATCTTCCACTGCAATCACAGTGGGCAATTCACTAACCGTTAGAGTAACTGGTTGTGAAACAGGTGGAATAGAGTTTAAAGTTGATGGAAAGGATTATCAGGCAAAATATTTTGTCAATGGTATTGCGGAATGCACATTTTCAGGCTTAACTGTGGGCACTCATGTTATTTCACTATCATATAACAGTGTTGGAAGCAATGACTTATTCTACTCAAAATCTTTTCTTGTTAATGTATCAGAAAAACAAAAAACCATAGTAGTTAACAATGCAGTTGATACAAGTAAGGGCATAGTTTATGCTGAATTAATATTAACGGGACATTGCCACTGGACAGATATTTAAAAGAAACATCACTGTCGACCCGGTCAATTCCACATATACCAATCCAGTTGGTGTGGCAAAAAATACTACTGCCGATGTTATATAGCAACTTTTAACCATTGCCCAAATCCAAGCTGGAGATAAAACTGTCACAGTCATACATTCTGTTGATTTAGATGAATTGGATAATAGTGATTTCTATAAATATATATACCGGTATGATAATAGAACATACACTTGGAAAGATTCACCATCAGGCAGGATTTTGGAAGTTGGAGGATTTTATGGAACAGATTGGGAATTGAATCTAACAATAATTGCAGAATATGCAAGTGAAACAATAAACATATCTGATGTTAAAGTGGCATTATCCAAAAATACTTTTACTTACAATGGTAATGTTCAAAAGCCAACAGTCACTTTAACAAATGGTGCTGTTTTAAAAGAGGGTGTTGACTATACTCTCAAATGGTCCAGTGCTTCTCCTAAAAACGCAGGTACATACACCATTACGGTTACAGGAATCGGCGCCTACACCGGAACTGCAAAAGTAACCTTTAAAATCAACAAGGCTACAAACCCTTTAAAAGTCAAAGGAAAAACTGTCAAAGTCAAATTCTCAAAACTTAAAAAGAAAGCGCAGAAACTTAAGGTAACTAAAGTGGTCAAGTTCACTAAAAAAGGCCAGGGAACCTTAACCTATAAAAAAGTTAAAGGTAACAAGAAAATCACCATCAACAAAAAGACTGGCAAGGTCACAATCAAAAAAGGCCTTATGAAAGGAACCTACAACGTTAAAGTCAAAATCAAGGCAAAAGGTAATGCAAACTATATGGCATCTGCCTTTAAAACTTTTACCTTTAAAATTAAAATCAAATAGTGTCAATAGGGGATTAAATTCCTTTTTGACTATTTTCTTTTTTTTTAAGCGCTAACTTCTGGATTCATTTTTTTAGCAAGAGTGTAGATATTTTACATTTTATATATATTTTAAAGGTTAGTCGGTATAGGCAAGTACCTGTTTTAAGTATTAAATAGGGTATTTGTTCGTTTTATCTTAATTAATTTCTTTTTTATTATCAAATTTTATGTAAAATATTTTTAACATTTTATTTTTAAAAATAATGCATAATAAGGCTTTAATTTAAATAAGAGTGGTTCTATATATTTATATATCTTGATTAAACAATTGATTTTAAGTAATTTGAATGTTTGAAAAAAGATGCAAATGTTGAAAAGTTATTATTTAATAGTGGCTATATCACTAAATTAATACCACTTTTACATTGTTACTGTTAAACAAACAACCGGTAGATTGGATGATTTCAAGTAACATTAGTAATTTATATATTAAATAAATCACTGTCAAGTTGATATTCTTTGTATTAATTATTAAGAGGTGAAATAATGAATTTCAAAAAGATAGTTGCGATAACGTTTTTGTTATTGGCAATTCTAACAATAGGTGCTGTAAGTGCAGCTGAAGATGCAGATGCACTTGCAGTTGACGATGGGGGAGATGAACAAATTATTGAAACTCCTGTGGATGATGTTGAGAGGATAGGCTCTGATGAAAGTAACGAGGTTTTACAAGATCCTGCCCCTGAAGATTTTAATGTTGTTATAAAATCAGAAGCTAACATTAAGAGTAACGAGGCGGTTGTCAGCTTTAACTTGCCAAACTATGTAAAAGAAAAGAATAGTTCAGTTTATCCTGACTTTTATAATGATCATGTGGAAGTAAGTGTAGAGGGAGGTTCCAGCTTTAGGTTTTATAACACGGGTGGTGAAACTTCCATAAACTTAACTATTGATGATTTAAACATATTTTTTGAAGATGACTACAATATTACAGTTTACTATAACAGTCATGATTCCAACATAGAGAATTTAAAAATTGCATCAGGCACTTTAAAAGTAACTGAGTCAGTAGATTTAAACGCTGATAATTTTATAGAAGCCTATAATTCGGCAGTTGAAGCAGATAGTGATTATCTATGCACCGTATTTGATACACAAACTGTATCAGGTCTTAATGGTCAGGTAAGCATTTCTGCAAATGGAACTCTGATATATTCTAAAACATTCACAGGTTCCGGAACTCCAAGTGTAGCGATATACGGTAGTAATTTAACAGGCAACTTGAATGGGAAGTATAATGTAAAAATCACTTATAAACGGACAGCTGATGGAAAAGAATATTCAAAAAATGTAGTAGTCACATTTAAGAATATTGGGACTGGCACTCCAACTAATGGAACTGGAGATACAACTCCAATCGCAACAGCAATTTCAGCTTCGGCTGTTTCAATAGTTTACAATCAAAATAAAAACTTGGTGGCCACTTTAAAAGATGCTAATGGTAAAGCAATTAGTGGTGTTGATGTATTTATTAGCATCATGGGCGTTAAATATCCTTTAAAAACTGATAATAACGGTCAAATCAAACAATCACTAAGCAGTTTACCTCCTAAAACACATACTATAACATTTGCATTTGATGGAAACAGTAACTATCTTAAATCAACCAAAACTGTTAAAGTAACTGTTAAAAAGGCAACTCCAAAAATAACTGCTAAGGCAAAAACTTTCAAAAAATCAGTTAAAACCAAAAAATATTCAATAACCTTGAAAAATAATTTAAACAAGGTCATGAAAAACACTAAGGTTACTATTAAGGTCAACAAGAAAACCTACACTGCTAAAACCAACAGTAAAGGTGTTGCAACATTTAAAATTACTAAATTAGCCAAAAAAGGTACTTTTAAATCCGTAATAACCTACAAAGGCGATAGCTACTATAATAAGTTAACCATAAAAGTTAATATTAAAGTTAAGTAGATGATTAAGTTCATCTGCTTTTATTTTATTTAAAAATTGGTGGCAAAAGCTGATTTAAATGTCATGGCAGGTAATATGTGGGTTATGCATTTTGCCGGCTGATGAAAAGACTGCTAAAAAAACTGGGATTGTTAACTGATCTGTAAAAACAATATTTGAATTTAAGTAGATGCAACTGCATCTATTAACATTCTTTTTTTTTAATTTCTAACTTCCGGATTCATTTTTTTAGAATGAGAGTTATTATTTCATGTAGTTTTACATTTTACAAATATTTTAAAAGTTAGTCGTATAGGTAAGTACCTGTTTTAAGCATTAATAGCTAAAGTGATGATATATTCACTGGCTTTCACCACTTATTTTTCATGTTTCTGCTTAAAAATTCAATTTTCATTTCTAAATTATTTCTTTCTTTAAAAGGATTAGATATTTATATTTTTATTTATAGAATTATTAACATAGTTTGAATATTTTAAACTGAAAATATTTGTTTTCAACAATCTATTCACAACCACTATTGGGAGGAATAATATGAAGAAAGGGATATTAATTATGGCTTTGCTGATTTTGATGCTCTTCAGTGTGTCTTGCATATATGCAGCTGATGTGAATGATACGCTGGCGGCCGGTGAGGATACAGCTGTAATTGAAGATGCTCAAAGCGAGGATATAAGTGTAAGTGATGACAGCCAAGTAATTGGACAAAGCAATGATGATGAAACAGTAAATGATGGAACTGGTTCGGAAATATTAGGTGCAGGTGAAGGTAATTATACAGACTTAAGAACCGATATTGAAAATGGAGGAAACTTGACTAAAAGCTATTACCGTTACTGTGATGGTGATGGAGGCACCATTGAAATTACAACTCCAAACATGGTCATTAATGGTAAAGGGGCAATTATCGATATGCTTGGATCAAATATTCAGGCTTTTAGAGTCAGCGCTTCGGGTGTAACAATCAAAAATCTAACTATTAAAAACGCTGACTACAATAGTTATGGCGGAGCAATTTGCTTTAGTAATTTAGATAGTTCTGGTACTGTTGAAAATTGTAATTTTACAAATAACTCCGCTAAGTATGGTGGAGCTATAAGAATGTATTCTGGTACTGTAACAAATTGTAATTTTATAAGTAACACCGCTTCCCGCAATTGTGGTGGTGGTGCACTTTACTTCTATGATAATAGTAATGTAACAAATTGTAATTTTACAAATAATGCCGCATATTTTGGTGGGGCGGTTTACTTCTGCGGTTCAGGTACTTTAACAAATTGTAATTTTACTAATAACACTGCTACTGGTAGTAGTGGTGGTGCTGTTTATTGTGATGTTGATTTTGCATTTAATCGTAATTTTAATTATACAGTTGAAAATTGTAATTTTGTTAATAACACTGCAGGTTATGATGGTGGTGCTATCAACTTTGAAGATTCTGGTACTTTAACAAATTGTAATTTTACTAATAACTCTGCAACATATCAAGGAGGAGCTATACGATTTGGTAGTAATGGTACTTTAACAAATTGTAATTTTATTAATAATGCTGCTTCTGAGAATGGTGGAGCTATAAGAATGTATTCCGGTACTGTAACAAATTGTAATTTTACTAATAACAAAGCAACTGATGATTATAGCTTTGGTGGGGCAATCTACTTTAAGTGTGATGGTAATGTAGCAAATTGTAATTTTATTAATAACACTGCTTCCGATGATGGGGGTGCAGTTTATGTCTATAATAATGGTGAAGTGACAAATTGTAATTTTATTAATAATGTTGCTTCTGAGAATGGTGGAGCTATAAGAATATTTTCTGGTACTGTAACAAATTGTAATTTTAGTAATAACAAAGATTCCAATGGTTATGGTGGTGCAATTTGCTTTTGGGCTAATGGTGAAGTGACAAATTGTAATTTTACAAATAACTCCGCTAAGTATGGTGGTGCTATCTGTATGTATTCTGGTAATGTAACGAATTGTAATTTTATTAATAACACTGCTTCCGATGATGGGGGTGCAATTTACTTCCATGATACTGCTGAAGTAACAAATTGTAATTTTACCAATAACGATGCAATTAAAGGTAGAGGTGGCGCAATATATGGAAATTCCAATTCTTCTGCTACTGGCTGCACTTTCGATTCCAACTCAGCAAATAAGGGTGGTGCCATGTATTATGGTTTCGCTCAAGATTGCACATTCAATAATAATGCTGCCGGAGAGGGTAATGGCGGTGCCATGTATCAGGGTTCTGCTGTGAATTGTAATTTCACTAATAATTCGGCATGTAATGGTGGTGCCATGGCTGCTGGTTCTTCTGCTGTGAATTGTACTTTTGATTCCAACTCCGCAGAAAGAGGAGGTGCCATGTATGATGGTTCTGCTGTGAACTGTACATTTAAAAATAATGAAGTTACTGAATATGGAGGTGCCATGGATGACGGTTCTGCTGTAAATTGTACTTTCACAAATAATAAAGCCAATACTTTTGATGGAGGTGCCATATCTTATGGTTCCGCTATAGGTTGCACATTTAATAATAACTCAGCATCTTCCGGCGGTGCTGTGTACTGGTGTTTTGCTGAGAATTGCACTTTCATAGACAATAAGGCTAGTAGTGACGGAGGGGCCATGTCCCGTGGTAACGCTGTTAATTGTACTTTCAGGGATAATAAAGCTAATGGGAATGGTGGTGCAATGTCAGGTAATGGACAGAAGGTAACAAATTGCGATTTCATAAACAACACTGCAAAAAATGGCGGTGCAACTTACAGTATGACTGCAAACAACTGTACATTCGTGGAGAACAATGCAACAGAGTATGGGGGAGCAATGTATGGAGGAACTAGTATTGAATGCATCTTCAAAGACAATAAAGCAGGCATAAGCGGTGATGATACCTACAACACAATAATTGCCAAACCTAATTTGATTGCCTATAATTTCACATCAACACTTGGCTCAGGTGACAGATTGTTATTCAATTTCACCTCCGCTTCAGGCACACCAATCAACAATGCAACTGTTACAATCAGAGTACACAAAAACAATGCTTTAATCGGTACTTATTATGCATTAAGTGGCGAAGGTTGGGTTGTTAAACTGGATGTCGGATCATACATTGCAGTCTGCAGCGTTGAAAATCAGACATTTGAAGTGGAACCCGCAAATGCAACATTAACAATTAGCAAAAAGATAACTAAAATAACTGCCGATGCGGTTACTACAACCTATAATGTTAACAAAAACTTAATTGTTACTTTAAAAGACGATAATGGCAATGCATTAAGCGGAGTTAGTGTAACTGTTAATATAAATGGGGTTAAAACATACATTACCGATAAAAACGGACAAGCCATAATAAATGTAGCCAAAATAGTTCCAAAATCCTACAATGCAAAAATCATATTTGCTGGAAACGACAACTATGCTGCATCTTCCGCAAACGTAAAAGTAATGGTTAAAAAGGCAAAGGCGATAATAATCGCTAAAAAGAAAACCTTCAAAAAGGCTAAAAAAATTAAAAAATATAGCATTACTTTAAAATCCGGCAAAACATCAATCAAAAAAGCGAAAGTTACTATTAAAATTAATAAGAAAACATTTAAAGCAACAACAAATGCAAAAGGAAAAGCAACCTTCAAAATCAAAAAGTTAACTAAAAAAGGTACTTTCAAAGCAACAATCACATATAAAGGTAATGCATACTACAATAAAGTAACTAAAACAGTTAAAATTAAAATCAAATAAGGATTAACTCCTTATTTTCTTTTTTTTATTATATATTGCTTAAAAAATTCATAGATGAAAGATACTATTTTTAAAAAAATTACATCATTATGTTGGATGATTTTTGCTATAATTTTAAAGCCATTTTTCTAATAGAATATTGCTAATTTAATCCATATTCTTAATTTTAATCAATCATGATTCTCATTAACGAACACCTCTTCTAAAACCAAATATAATTTCAAATGTAAGTATATATCAAAGGATTTACAAACTCAATTTTTGATTGCCTAAGTTCGATGTTAATGTTAACTGAAAAATTAATGTATTTTTTTTTAAAATGTATTGAATTGCATTCACACAAGGATTGAAGGGCTAAGGCAGGACACGAAATCAATTTTTTTGAAGGTGTTGAAATGGCTAATTTTTAAATATCAATTTGTAGAATTCGTTTAATGGTGATTAAAAAATAAAAAAGGAGAATAACTCAAAGAGAGTTATTCCACACTGCTGATTTTATTGGTCATGTCTTCGGTGAAATTCATGTTTTTAAATGTGTCATCCGTTGGAAGTATCATGTTGAATTCATGGATTTCATCAATCTGGCCTGATCCTGTAAAGTCATTTAATCCTAGAACGTGGCCTCCGGTTTCCTTATCGTCAGAAAGGAAATGAAGATGCCAGCCGTGCATGTTCAACTCGTTCATGTACTCTGGGAAGTACACTGCTACAAGTGTTCCGGTCTGGTCAGTGTGGTTGAATACCTTTTGGTCTACTGCTGCAACATCGGTGAACTCTTTATATGGTTTTTCTTGCTTTTCAACGCTTCTAACGGTAATGTTTTTAAAATCACCTTTGATTTTGATTATGTACATGTTGTTTGTACCATATTTTTCAATTTCCTTGTCTAATTGACCGGTTAAATCGTTAAAGTCTTTGGCGGTTATCTTATCTATTTTTCCGTCTTCGTTAAATTTGGTGATTGTGGCGAATGGTATGGTCTCATTATCTGCCATGACATTAATGCTTCCGTCAGCGGCTGCCTGATAAACAACACCGTCCAGAACTATCATCTCACCATTTACTCCTTCAAATGTTCCAAGACCAATGTCTCCAAAGTTTTTAAAATCTCCTACGCTGACCACTCCATCATATTCTCCATGCATGAAAGCTTGCATTAAAGAGACTTGATACATTGAGTCGTCATGTTTGTTTGCAAATAACGAATTTTGAGCACTGACTGCTGAAACAGCAAGCAGGCCCACTATAATTAATGCAAATACTACTTTTTTGTTCATCAAATTATTCCTCCTTTATTCAATAATTAATTTTATATCGGAATTATATAATAAATTTTAATGTTTAAATTACAAAATATCAGTTTTTCTAATTATTTTTTTCTTGCAAGTTGGGACTTTGCAGCAAATTTTCAATCAATTTTTGTTTTCTGATTTTTTATTCATCCTCATTTAATCAGATAAATGTTAAAATAGACCAATTGGATACACTAATTGTAACCGGCAAATTATCGTTTGTGTACAATGAATCAGAAAATCTTACCGTCCGTTTAACTGACATTAAAGGAACTCCTATTCCAAATGCCAGTTTAAGAATCATTTTGGACTTCATTGATAAAAATTTAACAACAGACAGTAACGGTGAGGTACAATTGCCATTAAATAAATTGCCTTGCGGCACATTTGATGGAAATATTTCCTATGAAGGAAAAACAAGATTTGCAAGTTCCAACTCTTCAATAAAAGTGGTTATAAATAAGATTCCAACACAAATTACCGCTTTTGATATGGTTTGCAATTATGGTGACGAATCATATTTCACAGCGACCTTAAAAGACAAATATGGAAATCCGTTAAATAATACTAAAATTACATTGAAGGTTAATGGGGAATCATTAACAAACATTAGCAATGATAATGGTGAAGCTAAATTCCTAATCAGCCTTCTGGCATGGACACATGAAGCAGAAGTTATTTTTTGATGGAAATGATACATATAATGCAAGTTCCACAAGAGTTAGCATAACTGTTAACCGGACTTCTGTAAGCAATCCAAGTAAAATTACTGTAAAAAATACAATTAGCCAATATAATGGGGGAAAATATTTAATAGTTACTTTATCCGATATTAATGGAAATATAATTTCTGGAGCTAATGTAAAAGTTAGTTTAAATGGTAAAAATAATGTTTTAACAACAGATTTAAATGGCCAAGTTAAAGTATCTCTAAATAATTTAAAGCCTAGGACTTATAATGCTAAAATCATATATGATGGGGATAATAATCATTTAAACACTTCTTTATCTGCAAATATTGTAATTCTAAAGGCTACTCCGAAATTGGTTGCTAAAAATAAGTCTTTCAAACTTAAAACAAAAACCAAAAAATATGCTGTTACTTTTAAAACTAACACTGGAAAAAAATTTAAAAAAGCAAAACTTACCTTGAAAGTTAAAGGAAAAATTTATCGGGCTGTAACCAATTCAAAAGGTAAGGCCACATTTAAAATAACTAAATTAACTAAAAAAGGTAAATTTAAAGCAGTAATTAAATTTTCAGGAGATAAAAATTACAAGAAAGTTTCTAAAAAAGTAAAAATTAGAGTAAAATAACTTTCAGAAACTTTTCTCCTTTTTTTTTGTCTGATTTTAAAAATGTTGCGCATTAGGTTAACATAGGGAATTATTTTTCAAAATCTTTTGTAATTGTTTTATTTTCCCAAGTTATGAGTTTATATCCGTTTTCAACACATTCAATATTTTCCATAGGCACTAAAGGGACTTTACCGAGACCTCCTGGTGCATTATATACGTATGTTGGTTTGCACATTCCGCTTGTTCTGCCTTCCAGATGTTTCATGATTTCCAAACCTTTGGAGATATCGACCTGGAAGTGTTTGGTGCTTTTGACGTCTTTCGGATGGAACAGGTAATATGTAATTACACGATATTTGTGCAGTTCCTCATTGGTTTTTTGAATGCAGTATTTGTCATCATTGACATTGTGCAACAGCACCATCTGATTTCTTACTAGTATTCCATGGTCCACCAGTGTGTCGATTGCCCTTACTGCTTCGGGGGTGATTTCACATGCATGATTGAATTGTGTTGAAACCTGCACCTTATATTTTCTCAGCAGGAGAGCCAGTTCATCATCGATTCTGAATGGAAGTGTCGCCAAGGTTCTTGTACCGATCCTTATGACTTCAACATGAGGTATATTGGATAATTTATTGAATATGTCCTCTAATCGATTGTTACTTAACAATAATGCATCTCCTCCAGTAATAAGCACTTCCCTTATGGTTTGATGGGTTCTTATGAATTCGATTGAAGTTTCAATATCCTCTTTGGAGGTATTTTTATCGAAGTTGCCTATTAGTCTGCGTCGCTGGCAGTGCCTGCAATACATAGGACATGCATTGGTTACATTGATGATTAGTTTATTGGGGTATCTTCGAGTGATTCTTCCTGAAGGATTTGATTGTTCTTCGTTCATAGGGTCTAATTCGCCATCTTCATCCAATTCTCTGATATCTGGAATTGACTGTAATCTTATTGGACAGTTAGGATTGTCAAAATCAATTAATGAGAAATAATATGGGGTTATCGCAAACCTATATTTTTCGCTAACCTTTTTTATAACATTATATTCTTCATCAGTGAGACTGGTGTATTTTGAAATTTCATCGACACTGCTAATTCGATTTTTTAATTGCCATTTTGGATCATTCCAATCTTTTTCACTTGCATTCAGTTCTTTCAGGATTTTATTTTTTGTATTTGTGTATATCTTTTCAGAAAATTCACTAAATCCTATTCTAATATTGGATTTATGCTTGGTATCCTCAATAGCGATTTTATCTAGTTCTTCTGAACGAATTAATGATTTTTGTCTATTGATATCTATACTACCTACCCCATGTTATACATAATTTTTTATAATTCTATATATATTATTGTTTATTGATTATATATTATTTTTCATATTGGATGAAACTGTGGTGATGATTATAGGATTTTTCAGGTTTCGACTCTCATCATATTTGATATGTGAAGGTTATACTTTTTTACGTTTTTTCCTTGGTGAGGGAAGTTCTTCATACATTGCATTTAGGAGTTCTTCAAGAAATTTTCTGTTTTCTGTATCCTCTACTAGCAACATTTCCTTTGCACCGTCATATGGCAATTCCATTTCTGCATCAGGCATCATTTCCATTGCGGATTTTACGGGCTTAATGAGAAAACGGTCATCGTAGATGCCTCCTATAATCTTTCCTCGATAATATATTATGTATTCTCCCATCATTGCCCTATGTGATATGTCATCCAAATGGGACAGCTGTTCGAGGACATATTCCAGATAATCTTTACTTGAAGTCATTTTTTTCACTCTTTTTTGAATTATTTGTTTACATAATATGTGAGCAATATCTCCTTAAGGCGAGTATTGCCTTGTTCCTGTTGGTCTAGTTGAGAATTGTATTTCGCTTCTAGATAATTATAATCGCTGTCTTTGTTAAGTTTGTCAATTTTTTGCTGCTTGTATATCAAGGCATAAATCCATTCCGTCATAAAATGCATCATCATCAATTTTACTTGGAGGGGTATTTTTAATTAAGTTTTCTATGTCGCTGTCAATTTCCTTTCCTGTCCATGCAATCTCATAGATTGAATCTCCGGAAGCGAAATATGCATGTGAATGATTGCCGTGGGCATATTTGTTATATTGGCAGAAATGTCTTACTGGATGGCCGTCAATATTTAAATCTTGGCTGCTGTTGCATTCAGATGCCCAAAGCCCAATCGCTTGCGCAACATTGCTGTCGATGCAGCGAATCGAGAAAATATTGTCTAATTCATATGAATCGTTATTCAGCTCTCCTCCGGAATATTTTGGAGGCAATTCAAATCCTGCATTGCATATTTCAATGTTTTCAGTTGCAAAAACACAGCTGGTTAATAAACATGTTAACAGTAGTGATGCGGGAAATAGCTTTTTCATATTTGTAGTTAGATGTTACTCATTAAAAAAAGTTGTTATACACAATGTATTCCCAATATAAAAGTTAAAAAGAAAAAGTTCTTTAAAGAATTAATGTATAATCCTTTAAAGATTTGTTCTATCATTTATTTTCCTATGCTTTCTATTCCTTTTGTAGCAAGCAGTTTTGTAAATGAACCTTCCGGTTGCATTATGATATTTCCTTTATTGTATTGATCCAATGCCGCTGTCATCATTTTAGCTTTTTTATCAGGATTTGCAGCTGCTTGTGCTAGTGCTTTCACTAATACCATAACTGCGTCTCCTCTTGACATATTTCCGGTTACATCGTCATTACCTTCGTATCCGGCATATGCATCGTTTTCACGAATGATGTCTGCCGCACTAATGTTTTTCACTTGACCGTCAACTGTTAACGGTTTAATTGTGTTGATAACATTATCCACACCTTCATCATAAACTACAACAACTGCATCTGGGGTAAAATTGGTATTTGCTTCTACAATCTCTTTTGCATACTGCATACCATCTTCTACACCATCATAAAGGCTGTCGTGCATGAACATCTTTCCGCCCCCTATTGCACTCGATGCGGGCTGTGAAGGGTGTGTCATTTCACCTGGATAAATTGGAGTGTAGTTTGAATAACTTCCATTTTCTAAATGAATCATGAATGCCATATCTACTCCCCCATTGGATTGCTCATATTTATCTGCAGCCAATATAAGGATATCTTTGTCTTCTTGTGTTAAATCAGGACCTGAATTTAATGCTCCATATATTGAAGCTAATAGTCCTACAAGAACAACCAAAAGAATAGCTATTATTAATTTTTTTGTTCTGGTCATGATAATTCCCACGCGCTAATTTTAAAAAATGTTTTTTAAAGATACAATTTAATTTGTACTCATTTATTATTTTTTGATATTAAATTATATAAACATTTTTGAAATTTTACTCATTTGAACTTAATTTTTAATTTTAATTTTTTTTAAAATCGAATCATTGTTTGTTTCAATTTTTTGCAATTAATTAAAAAGTTATTTATACACAAAGTGTTAATAAAATATAGTATGGCAAAGAATGATAGAAGCAGCATAAATCCATTTACCGGAAAATCACATTTCGACATTGTCAATGATGATGAGTTTCTCCAGAGTTCCTATAATGAGTATTATGCCATGATCAATAGGGCACAACTGTTGGATAATACCCCCGATGGCCAGATTGTTAGGGGAGTGGCAGTCAGGTTAATCCAGGCTGTTGAAAATTATCTGACTGAAATAGGAAGACATGATTATGTTGAAGATTACTATGATTGGGATTTTCATTTGGTTGCTGACAATACTGTAAATGCTTTTTGCATGCCTGGGGGCAAAATAGTAATGTTTTCAGGCATTTTGTCGATTGCAAATACTGAAGACAAGGTTGCATTTATTTTGGGTCACGAAATGGCTCATGCGCTTCTTGACCATTCAAGAACAAAGGCCAGTGCACAGACTGCAAAGAGTGCAATAACTTCCGCTGCCTGGATTGGCAGCATTGCTATGGATTTGGTTGGCTTGGGTGAATTTGGCTCCATGACTAGGGCAGCCACCTATGCAGCCGATATAGGTTCTGAATTTTTGTTAATGAATCCTTGGGGAAGGGATCAGGAACTTGAAGCCGACCGTTTAGGCATGATGATAATTCATTGGGCAGGCTATGATATTTCACCAATTCCCGCCTTTTGGCAGTCAATGGCCAATCATAATTCTAATGAGCATGACTTTTTCTCGACACATCCTGCCGATTCAAAAAGGATTGCTGTGATGAATGAATTGATTCATGAAATAGATAATGAGGTAGATTTTCGCTCTCAACCAGTTTTAGGCGATTCTCCTGTGCCGAAGGAAGAGTTTGCCAATTCCCATTTGATTGATGAAAATGTTGCTTATTGTCCAAAATGTGGAGTTCAGGTTGGAGAGGGTGATAAATTCTGCTTTAACTGTGGGGAAAAATTTGATGTTGAGCAAAGGTGCAGAAAATGCGGCAATTTGGTTGACCCCACAGATAATTTTTGCATAAACTGTGGAAATAAACTTTGAAGGTGATATAATGGATGAAACTACAATTAAATATGTTAACAGGTCAAAATATAGGGTACGTACTTTAAAAGCTATAGGTAATGAGGTAAAAATGCCTAAAGAAATTGCTGAGGATAGCGGCATTTTACAGAATCATATTTCTAATGTATTAAGACAACTTAAGGAAAAAGATCTTGTGGAGTGTCTCAATCCAAGTGCTAGAAAAGGAAGGCTTTATAGATTATCTGAAGATGGTTTAGATATGTTGGACGAACTCAAATAACTTTTTTTTACTTATTTTTTTTTCACTTCATGGAAAACTTTAAATACTATGCTTGTTAATATAATGTGTGTAAGTTATACACAACTTAACAACATACAATTAACGGAAGTGAAAATATGAAAGAAACTCCATCAACTGAAAAATTGGATTTGATATTTGTAATGGACCGCAGCGGTTCAATGAGTGGCTCTGAAAGCGATACAATCGGGGGGTTCAACTCATTCATTCAAAGAGAAAAAGAAAAAAGCTTGAACACCTATGTAACCACAATCCTTTTTGATGACCAATACGAAGTGTTATACAAAAGAAAAGCAATCGGCGAAGTTGCTGAATTGACCGAAAATGAATACTGGGTAAGAGGATGCACCGCACTTCTTGATGCAATCGGAAGAACAATCAACACTCTTGACCATGAAATAGACAACAAGGTTTTGTTTGTAATAATGACTGACGGTTTGGAAAACGCTTCCCGCGAATTTTCGAAAGAGCAAATCCGCAATTTAATCAACAACCACAATTGGGAATTCATCTACATCGGTGCAAACATAGATTCATACACCGAAGCGGGAAGCATTGGAATCAAAAGATCTCATACTGCAAATTATAGGAAATCAAGAAAAGGCTTCGATGATGTTTACCTCTCTGTAAATGATGCTGCAGACCATATGAGACATAATCGGAAACTGTATAAAGCCGACTGGAACAAGAGACTTAAAAAATATGATGGCTAATCATATTTTATATTTAATTTTTTAAATGCTCTTTTCCGCCTCACACAACTTTCACAAACTCCACATGGTTTGTCATCTCCTTTATAACAGGAATAACTCAACTCCATTGGAGCACCGACCTCAAGGCCAAGTTCAACAATTTCCTCCTTATTCATATCAATGGCTGGTGCTTCAATTCTTATTTTATCAGGTGACCCAACATCGATTAGTTTGTTGAATTTTTCTAGATATTCTTTGGAATTGTCTGGAAAAGTGGCCCCTTCCTCGCCATTCCATCCTACGATAATTATTTCAGCGCCAATGCTTTCGGCATAAGATAGTGCAATTGATGTGAAAACTGTATTTCTTGCAGGAACCCAAACGTTTTCTGCAGTTTCGCTGCTCTTGTCCAGATTATCCAAGTCATTTTCATCAATTTCTGGAATGTCTTCATCTGTATTTAAGCTTGAAGTGCTGATTTTCGAAAGCCATGGCAAATCAATCACCTCGTGGGTCCAGCCCATCTTTTCACAAATCCTTTTTGAAGCATTGATTTCTTGCCTGACTGCTTTTTGACCATAATCAAATGTTATTGCATGAATTTCGTACTCATCGTCAAAAACGCTTGTTGCCACAGCACAGTCAAGGCCTCCTGAAAAGACTGAAATGGCCTTTTTCATTGAATCATCTCCCTGATGTCTTTTAGGGCAAGTCCGCTGTCTTTTGCAATTCGTTTCAGGTCTTCGTATTCGGGTCTTCTGGAAATGACTTTGCCTGCGACATAACCTGTCTTGAATGTCACATCGTAATCTTTGCCGCCAATATTGAATGTTTCAACTTCAAATTCTCTTTTTGCAACTCCTCTGTGAATATTTGGAGTAATCCTGATGCCCAAACTGCCTGTTTCTTTGAAAATTATGTTTAAAATGTTTTCCCTATTTTCTTTTCGGGAAATGACCTTCAGAAGGTTTCCGGGCCTGTTTTTCTTCATGATGATTGGAGTAATTGACACGTCACTGGCTCCGGCATCCAAAATCACATCAAACAGATACCCGATTTCCTCGCCGGTCAAATGGTCTATGTTTGTTTCGATGACATCTATCTCATTGCTTTTGCAGATGTCGGAACTTTCAATTATTCTTAAAACGTTAGGATGATCAAAATCTTTCCTTCCAGCACCATAACCGGTTCTTTCAGGCCTTGTCATTGGGATGAACTCTTTTATCTCATCACACAGTTCCATATAGATTGCACAGCCTGTCGGTGTTGCAAGTTCACTTTTGACAGGTCCTCCAACAAGATTTGCATCTTTAAGGATTTCAACAACGGCAGGGGCAGGGACTGGTATTGTTCCATGGGCAGTCTTTACTCTTCCTCCTCCAACAGCTATTGGAAGTCCTATTATCTTTTGTGAATCAAAACCCAATTGGTAATATGCATAAACGGAACCTATCACATCAGCAACGGCATCGCTGGCTCCAACCTCGTGGAAATGAACTTCGTCCAATGTTTTTCCATGGACCTTGCTTTCTGCTTCAGCTATTCTTTTGAATATATTGATTGAGGTTAGCTTCACCTTTTCATCCAAATCCAGATTTTCAATTCCAGAAATGAAATCAGGATAATTGAGAGGATGTTTGTTTTCAAGCATTTCAACGTGACAGAATGTTGAGTCGATTCCATGCTTTTGAATCTTTTGGAAGGTCACGTCAATCTTTCCAAATTCGAGTGCTGATTTTTCCATTATCTCTTTTAATTCATTGGCATCTGCTCCCAAATCAACAAATGCTCCAATTATCATATTTCCTGCTATTCCACTGGATTGTGGGTCAATAATTACTGTCATAATGATAAGTCCTTTTAAGTGGTATAATATAACTTTAAATTAAATAATTAATATATATAATCACTTTTAATTTCACATAGTTACTTATTTTGTAAAAATTTTATTACTTTGCATTACTTCTCAAATGCTCTCTCACTTAATATATAATATGATTGATTATAAAAATTTAATCAATATTAAATTTTTAAAGAGCTGATTTATATGGGTACAAATGAAGAACTGATAGAAGAGTTTGTTGCAACTAGAGGACTCTCTAAGGCCAGTTATAAGAGTTTTAAATATACTTTAAAACATTATTGTAATTTTCAGGGTTGTTCATTGCAAGAACTTTTGGATGAAGCAGATTATGAAGAAGAACAGGGCATACGTTGGAAAAAAAGAAAACTTAAAAAAAGATTAACTGATTATATGAATTTCTGTAAAGATACTTTAACTATTAATACAGCAAAACATTATATTAAAGTGGTTAAAATATTTTATCATCACCATGATATAGAAATTCATAAATTGCCACCATTCAACGAAAGAAATGCTAAAGTAAGAAATCCTATCACTCCTAAAGATCTTCCCACAAGAGAAATATTGAGGAGGCGGTAGAAATTGCTGAACCTTTGATGAAAGCTTTGATTTTATTTTTGGTTAGCAGCAGTATGAGTAAAGTTGATGCAAGAAATTTAACAATACAAAATTTTTTAGACGCTACAAGTAAATATCACAATGATAGTAAAGACCTGAAGACTGCAATAAAATTAATGAAGGAATATGACGGGGAAATAATTCCTATTTGGAATAGTAGGCGACAAAAAACAAATAAATTCTTTGTAACTTTTAACACTGATGAAGCCACAAGACATATTATTAGTTACTTGGAACTACTGGATGAAAGACTAAAAAAGAATTTCTACAATCCTCGAAAAGAATTAGGGCCTTCAGACAAACTATTTAAAATTGGAATTGACTACTTCTCAGTTAAATTTAAAGAATTAAATGATACATTAGAGTTGGGGACTGCTGGAGGAAATCCTGAGGAAGATATTAAAGGATTTATTCGTCTAAGGGCTCACATGCTGCGTAAATATCATGCGACTAATCTTAAAAAGTTTGGTATGGACACATACACTATCAACGTTCTCCAGGGTAAAACAAAGTATAGTTAGGACGTGATACATTGGTTAGTGTGACTAGCATATATGACAAATTTCAAACTGTCATTCCTGCGGAGATACGCAATGAATTCAATTTAGACAAATCCTACAAAATTGAATGGTGAATTAACGATGATGGAAAAGTTGAATTGGAATTTATTAAAGAATTAAGCTTAGATGAAATGGTTGGACGTTATACCGCTTCACAACTAATCGATTCAGTGCAGTTAAAAAAGGATATCAAAAAATGGAAAAACTATAAATATCAGTAGGATTATTGTCTTTAAAATTACAGCCCTTTAATTTTACCGCATCCTTATCCACAGTAGCTATCGCACCGCCGTGATTTTGTGCGGAATTATTAGTGAAATCAGTATTTTTACAACTAAGTTTACCATGATTATATATAGCACCACCAACACTAAACGCATGGTTTCCATTAAAAATACAATCATGCAACTTAAATTCATCTCCATCACTATATATTGCTCCGCCTTTGAGATTTGAGTTATTGTTTACAAATCTAGAATCCTTAATCTCAAAAATCGTACCTTCCCGACAGATTATTGCTCCACCATTTTTTGTAGAGGAATTATTTGTAAAATTAGAGTTTTTAACTAAAACCTGCTTCTCATTACCTGCCATGTTGTTTATTATTGTTCCTTCTGATTGGCTATTATTGTTTGTGAAATTTGTATTGATGATTATTAATTCACCATTATTGTTTATTAATGATTTATTTTTGCTTGAATTATTATAAAACCCCGAATCAACAATCTCCACAAGACCCCAAATATTATTAGCGTTTATATCATTGATTTTAGTATTGAGCTTATTATTGATTTTAGTATTGAGCTTATTATTGATTTTAGTATTGAGATTAATGACTTTTGATTTTGTATCATAATTAAAAAACTTATTGTTTTCATTAATATTATTGATTAAATAGCAGCCCGTTGCAAACTTATTGTTTATGAATTTGACATCCTCAAAAATAACATTATTTATCACTTCAAATAATGACTTCTTATGAACATAAGCATTTTTAAAAATAAGATTCTTAAAAGTAACCTTACTTTTAACAATGAAATTTAAGTTTAAATAGTTTAAGTCGATTACATGATTATTTCCATCAATAACTATATCATCAGATATGCTGATTTCATCCCATTTCATATCTTTATATTCTATTTTTATGTCATTTTGCAGTATTATATGGTTGGATTTTTTTAATTCATCTGTTAAGTATTTGAATGATTTCCAGTCTGTTGTTTCTGCTTTATTTATATCTCCAGTGTTGTAGATTATTTTTTCTGGATTAATTTCTGTATTTTCCATGTTTATGGTGCAGGTGTTGTATATTGCTTGTTTGAAATCTGATTCATTATTTTGAAGGTTTATCTTTTTCTGTATTGTTATTTTTTTGTTGTTATAGATTGCACCTGCGATTTTTGCTTGGTTTTGCTGGTAGGTGTCATTTGTGGTTTCTAGCGTGTTATTGTTGTGTATTGCTCCGCCATAGTATTTTGATTGGTTGTTTGCGTATTTGTTATTTTTTGAGTGTATTGTTCCGTTGTTTTGTATTGCTCCGCCATCATTGTCTGATGTGTTTTCGATGAATTGGCAGTCTTCGAGTGTTAATGTGCTGTTTTTTATTGTTTTTATTGCTCCTCCGCCGTTTATGTGTTCTCCATATTTATTGGATGCATATCCGTTTTTGAATATTATTTTTTTTATTGTGATGTTTTTTCCAAGTATTTGAAATATTCGTGTTCTGTTTTTTGCATCGATTATATGGTTATTTCCTTCTATTGTTATGTTGTCTTCAGTGATGTCTATTCCGCCTTCAAAGAAGTCCAATTCATAATTTTCCAAGACAATATCATTTTCCAGACTAACTATTCCATCAGTACTTTCCTGTATTAAACTGTTTAGGTATGAAAAATCGTGTTTGTATTCATCGGGTATATCGAATTCGTCGACAATTCCTGTGCTGGTATTTTCTATTATTCTCATTGTTTCTGAATGGGATAATTTTTTAACATCAATATGGTTTTTATTTAACACTGAATATGTGTCTGTTTTGAATTTAGGTGAATGTAGTATTAGATTTCCTTCATTTAAAATATCCTGTGAGTATTGTGTGGATTTTGAAGTGTTGTCTTTAAATGTTATTTTGCTTATGGTGAGATTTTCTGCTTTGTTGTGAATCGCATACTCTTCAATGACATTGTCTGTGATTTTACCGCCCAATAACTCCAACGCAGAACCATCATCACTAAAAACAATACAACCAATATCCCAATTATCCTTAAAAATACAATCCATAAAAGTCAAATCCTTCTTATTATTGATAACGTTACTACTTTTTTCATGTTTTATGAATTTACAGTTAACAAATCTAGCATTATCACTTTCATTACTAATACCCGATCCATATGGACTTACATTACCTTCAAAATCACAATCCCTACAAGTTAAAAAAGAACCTAAGATATTAAGTATGGCTCCACCATTCTGTTTTGAGGAGTTATTGGTGAAATTAACTTCTTTACAAGTGATTTTGCCCCAATTAATTATAGCACCACCCGTCCTTCGTGCGGCATTACCACTGAAAACACAATCCTCAAAAACCAAATCACCAGAAGATTGGTTATCTATAGCCCCACCAGCATTTTCTTTTGCAACATTATCAGTAAAATCAACATCCCTACAACTAATTTTACCATGATTATGTATAGCACCACCACTATACATTTGTGTGACATTACCGCTAAAAACACAATCCTCCAAAACCAAATCCCCGCCAGGGTTATTTATAGCCCCACCAGCACCTTCTTTTGCAACATTATCAGTAAAATCAACATCCCTACAACTAATTTTACCATGATTATGTATAGCACCACTATACCTTCGTGCGACATTACCACTAAAAACACAATCCTCCAAAACCAAATCCCCGCCAGGGTTATTTATAGCCCCACCATCTTCTGATTTTGCAAGATTATCAGTAAAATCAACATCCCTACAACTAATTTTACCAAAATTAACTATAGCACCACCATTCAAAGCAGTATTATTGCTAAAAACACAAGCCTCCAAAACCAAATCACCAGAATCTTGGTTATATATGGCCCCACCCCCAACTGATAATCCATTTTTAAAGGTGGTATTTTTAATTGTAATATTCTTTCCACTGCATCTGAATATCCCTACTTTACCACATGCATCAATTGAATGACCATTTCCATCAATAACCAAACGATCAACATCTAATATAATGCCTTCCGCATATTTTGGTCTTTCCCACTTGTCTAAAACAATATCTGCATCCAATACAATCTCATTAACTCCACTGTGGATTAAATCATCGAAATATCTAAAGTTTTTAGATTTATCATCTGCATTCTCTTCTTCCTTTTTGTGAGACCCGAATAATTTTTTAAGAAACGCCATAATGACAACACCTTCTAGTTAATATTAACTATGAAAATAACTAAATTATTAAATTTACTATTATTACTTTGCTGATGAAAAAAGATATGCATTTCCAATTGTTAAAAAACAATTAGTGAACTTTACACAATAGAATGTCTTCCAGAAGTTAAAATTGGAAACAAAAGCCATTTAAACCGACCAATATCTTAAACATGAACAACATCCAACAATACCCTAATTAATTGAACCTCCCTGCCTTTTGAGAAGGCGGGGATTCGCAAACCTAAAAAAACATATGTGTTTTTTTAGGAGATTTTTACTGCACCGTCGTCCCGACGATTATTTTCTAATCCTCTTTGGAGGATGTTTTTACTGGCATTGACGTCCCTGTCATGATGTTTGCCACACTTGGGGCAGTCCCAGTCTCTTATTCCTAGGTTTCCCAGTCCTTTGTGTGGATGGGAAATCCAGGGGAACCTTGATGAAGTCTACATCATTCCAGAGGCATTTGTATTCCAGTTTATCCATGAAGATACGTGGAGCGTTCAATTGAAGATTGTAGCTTAAGTGTTTATTTGTTTTTCAAGCTTTTATGTTTTCATTTTGAACAGCGACAAAACTGCTGTTTTTAGCAATATAGGACGTTTTGCTTGTCGTAATAGTCGTTCTTTTTGTTGATAAGTTTGTTCAGCCATTTGTGGTATAGTCTTTTTGCTTGTTGGTATCTTATGGAGTGTGGTTGGTGTTGTGTCATTTTTCTTTGATATTGGATTATTTTGTCTGTTTCTTTTGTTAGATCAAGATTGGTTATCTCTTGGGTGTTTGAAAGAACAGCTAGTTTGCTGCATCCGATATCAATTCCCACTTGCATGAGTGGACCGTATTCTCTTTCGGGAATGTGTATGGTTTCGATGTTGAAAACCGCATAATATTTGTCGTTGATTTTTTTTAATGGTTACATGCTTTATAGTTGCTGTTGGGTCATTCGGGTCACTTGCCTGAAGCAGGATTTGTCGGTATTTTTTGCTGGTTTTGAATTTTACGAGTCCAAATTTTGGAATAAATATTTTATAGAAACCATTTTTGTCTTTCTGTATTCTTAAATTGTTGCCGTTGTTCATTATACGGAATGCGTCATTTTTATTTTTCTTAGATTTAAAAACAGGATAATTGGACTTTAAATTGGGATTTTTATATCGTTTAAAAGCAGTTTTCAAATCCCGGAATGATTGTTGGCGGCTGCTAGATTCTGCTTTTTTTAAGAAAGGATGTTCCTGCATCAGCATGTTCAATACTATGTTGCAGGAGGTATCATTTACTATGAACTTGTCCTTGTAGCCGTTTTGGATTAATAGATGTCTGAAATGATTAATGAATTCTAATTCCTTGTTGTAGATGAATCTGTAAATGCCTATGTTGGATTCTATTTCGTCAATAGTGACGATTTTTTCTTCATTATCATTTTTATTCACTTTAGCCGGATAAATCCTAACATTAAGATATTTATTAACAACTTTCATCTCCAAAAAACCCCTATGATTAATGAGTTTTATACAACATATCATTTCTTTTAATACATTTTACAAATGATATACTACTATATCATATGTAATAGTATATAAATCTTCACCAAGAGCATTTGAAAACTAATCCCATCCAAAAAAAAGTATACTGAATACAAACACCAAATAAAAAGCAGCCAAAAATCAAATACTTAACGAAATAAAACCCAAAGAATGCCTAAATACAAAAGTACACCCCAATCTGAAATTCATCCCCAACCTTAAAGAGGTCGAGGTATTCTTTCACCATTAGATAAAATATTGTTGGTTGTGTTCTTGGATTTAGAATATCCATTCTTGTAAGAGTTTGCCTGGTATAAAATTAAAGAAAATAATCGAAAAATATTAAAAATTGGTGGGGAAGTGTCTCATATCCTTTCCTAAAAAAGGAATGGAGTTTCAGAAACTTCCAAATGTGATATGCTTTGAATACATTACCTCATTAAAATACCTGGAATTGTAAGTAGTAATCCTAAAAAAATTGTTAGCAAATAACCAGTAATTGTTGGACTCAAACCTAGTATAGAAGTTGTGAATGTGAATGCAGGGCCAAATGCCATTACTAAAATCCTACTAATCAAGAAGAATACAATAATCGAAGATATTATTGATGAGACAAAAAGCAATTTTGCTGATTTAATCTCAATAAATACAAAAAGCCGTCCGCTTGTAAGGTAGCCTACTAAAAGATAAACTATTAAAATAGCCCATCCCCAATCGCGCAGCAAATAATGAGCAATCGCTCCAAAGATTAATCCTACAATTATTGACGAAATTATTGTATTTACAACTCTAACAGAAGCTTTAAATGAATCTCCCATATCTTCCATGTCTGGGTCTATCATATTTTCCCCCTAACTGTTTATTGTTTAATATTATAAATCTAACATATTTAAATATATTGAATGCACTTTCAAAAATTTCGGGAGTGTCCGATAATTGAGTGATACTTTTTATCTCAAAGACACAGTGTATTAAACATCACCAGCATTAGATGTGTTAATAGTTCATCATTAAGATAGACTGTACTCCATATCCTAAACAACCATTTTTGAGAAGAAACACCATAAATTCAAAAATGGAAGTTCAAATTTAATTTTTGAAACTCAAAAAAAGAAAAAAATGGGGAGGATTTCCCCTATTCTAAAACCTTTACTGTTCTTTTGACCGTATCTTGCTTATAGGATGCGGTATAGGTCACCTTTTTGCCCTTCTTGAGCTTTTTCAACACGTTTTTCTTGATGGTGAACTTGGCAACGCCCTTCTTGACTTTAGCAGTGTATTTCTTGTTCTTGAACTTGAGAACGACCTTGCCCGTGACGTACTTGCCGTTGACCTTTGCCACCTTGACCTTGATGATGAGCTTTTTGGCGGACCTTTTCACCTTGACCTTAGGAAGGGTTACGATATGTTTGACCTTCAGGGTCTTGGTTACTTCCTTGCCCAGGGCTTTGGAGGTTATCTTATAGGTTCCAGGCTTCTGTGTGATTGCAACGCTTGCAACACCCTTGGAATCTGTGGTTGCTGTCTTATAGGCCTTGCCGTTTACAAGGAAAGTGACCTTGGTGTTTGATGCCACCTTGCCGTCGGTTCCATATACCGTAACGGAGTACTTGGTGCTCGCAGTGTAGAGGATGCTCAAGTCAGATGCGGTTATCCTAGGCTCCACAGCCTTTTTGACGGTTATGTTGGCGGACTTTTCGAATCCTGTGTAGTTGTCGCCATCCGGATATTTTACGGTGACGGTGTGGGTGCCGTCGGCCAATCCGGACAGGTCGATTTTTGCCTTGCCGTCTTTGATAGGCACCATTTGAGGCACTCCGTCAACTGTCACAAGAAGGCTTCCTGTGGCATCCTTAGGCAGATTGATTTCAAAGCTGTCGCCGGAAATCTTATCCGGAATCACAACATCCTTGCCCGCATCAGGCTTTGGAACGTTGATGGTGGCCTGCATTACAATATCACCATTTTCATCATCGCTGTAGACCACCTTGAGCTTGTGAGATCCTGTTTCCAGACTTGATACTGCAACGGATTTGTTTTCGCTTGTGTAGGTTGCGTTTTCAATAATCGACCTTAATATGTCCTGGCCGGTGGTTTCATTATATCCTACAACCTCATATACGGATATGTTACCTTTTGAGCCTTCAGGCAGTTCTAGGGCTATTTCACCGGATCCGTCGCTGTTGAACGTTTTCGGAATCTCGGCCTCCTTAGGCTTGACTGAAATGGAATATGTGTGATGAGGATTGAACATGTTGTCCATGTCGTCGCCGACATATTCCAGGTAGAATTCGTATTCTCCCAGTTTCAGTCCGGAAATTTCCTTTGTGAATGTTCCGTTGTCGGAGGATATCTCCACAAACCAATCAAAGATAGGTTCATCCTCCACATCATCGTAGCCGACCTGCATATATACATTTATGACACCTGTTGCATTCTCGATTACAACAGCAATCGTTGCATTTTCGCCAACGACTATTCTTTCGGTTATGTTGACTTCAGGAACAATGTCAAAGTGGAAATCTATGTCCTCCACCTCATAGTCAGAATTTTCAGATATGTATCTTGCAAAGAGGTCATGGCTGCCATAGGAAAACTCGGATGCGGAGATTTTTGCAAATCCGTCAACCAGCTTCACTGACATAACCTGAGAGTCCTCATCGATTTGCCAGTGTTCCGGAACAAAGATATAATCTTCGCCATCAAAGTACTCATCCTCATCAATCCAGATTACCGTCAAGGCCAGATACTACAATGAGCCTGCCATCAGACAGGACATCCGCCCCCTGAACGCTTTCATCATCAATAGCTGCGGGTCTTTCGACAATCTCTTCAGCTCCGGCACCCATATCTTTGCGGATGATTTTTATGACCGCCTCATTGATTTTCATGAAACATGCCTCATAGCCAGCCAATCCTTCATTGAAAGAGCAAAGAATATCCAAATCAGAGTAACCTCCGGCATATTCCCTTATTGTGAAGATATTGGCATACGGAAATTTAATTTTCAGGGCGTCCCGGACATGGGCAGTGGATGTGAGTATCAATCCGGCATCGTCAAGGAAAAAGTCATTGATGTTTGCGGTTAGGTGGCCTGAAAGCTCAATTCCATATTCCTGACAAACTTTTATTGCATCTTTTGGAGCCCTATTGCCTTTTCAGGCTTTTAAGCCTGCAGAAAATGCCTTCCGATCTCCTGAAAACTGGTTAAAAATAGCTTCAACCATTGGGCTGATAACAGTGTTTGAATTGCATACAAAAAGGACATCTTCACAGGACAATCTAATTTTATCCGAATCTGCCCCATCCATTTGAATTTCATCTGTTGAATTTTCATATTTACTTAATCCGAATGTATTTTTAATCCTGTCCCTGAAACCCATTGCCAACACCTTATTGATATTAACTTTAGAGATACTATTAATTAAAGTTACTTTTAAAGGAATTTCTTTACATTAATCATATCCTGTGAACAGACATCTAAAATATTGTGTACAAACAGGATAAAGTTGTGTTAAAGAAGGAACACATGACAAATCAGCCCCATTACAAAGCCCAGAACCCGCTCCAAGAAACATTGTTAACAAACGCAACAAAGTCAAAGCGAACTTGTGTGTAAAAGTAACGAACAAAGTGAACATAAATGCCTAAAATCTTGTGTGCAAACTAGACTAACTTGTGTTAAAAGACACCGAAATCCGCTCATCTGCTCAAGAGCCTTACCAACTTGACAAGGCACCATCCGACAATACCCTTCTTTTCATAAATCCCGTCGATTGCGGAAATCTCATCATAGAGTGCCCTTTTCTCGGCTTTGGAAAAATCGCCCTGGTGAAGCAGGTTTATGTAATTGACAAAGAAAGGGTTGATCATTGTCGATACGTCCTCAAGGCCCTGGCGGTTGCAGGTCTCGATTGCCTGGCGGTAGGAGCGAATCGTGTCGAGCACCAGGCGGAACTTGACGTTTTTGGTGATGGACAGGTCGCCGTCAAAGCGCATGGAATAGTTTACGATTACCTCCTCGTTCAGAAGGACTATCTTGGAGTCAAAGAACACGTCGAGAACGAAGTTCAAATCATCCCCGGCGGTGAAGTGCGAAACTCGGCGAACTTCTCACGCTTGACAATTTTCGTCCAGATTGCCGGAAGCATCTTCAGGATGGCAGGGTCCTTTCGCACATCATCAATCACCACCTTCCGGCTGTACTCAAGCGCCCTGCCGTAAAGGATGGGATAGAGAATCTTTGTCCAGATAAATGACACCACAGGCGGAAACTTCGGATATGTCCTGATGTCGTTGTCCTGAGGGTCGTATGGAGAATAGGATATGAACCGGCAGTCGTCATAGACCCTCCAGTACCTTCCCACAACCACATCGGCTCCGGAGGATGAAATCTCACTGTAAAGTGCCTCGCAGGCCGTTGGAGTGTATGTGTCGTCGGCGTCAAGAAACATTATGTAGTCCGCTGTGGAGTGGGCAAAGGCGATGTTTCTAGGTCCGTGGGGCGCTCCGCAGTTCTCCTTTAGATGTATACTCTTGAAGTTGGGATATCTCTCGCAGTATTCGTCGATTATCTCACCTGAGGAATCCGTCGATGCGTCATCGACTATTATGACCTCAAGGTTCTCGGATCCGATGCTTGGGATACTATGGAGTCCAGAGAATCCCTTAAATATTTCTCGGCATTGTAAACCGGCATTATGACTGACACTTTATACTCGCTCATCACTTTGAATTTTTATCGCATATACTATTTAAAAATTTCAAATGGAAAAATCGTGACTCTTTCAAAAAGAAGAGAATGGATAATTATTTTAGGGAAAGCCGTCAGCCAAAGGTGTTTTTCATGGGACTCTTCAACAAATTCAAAAAGTCATTAAATAAACAGGAAAAATCCAATTTTGAATATCTCCACAATCTTTTAAGCAGCAAAAAACTAATGATTGAACTCAAATCGGACATAACGCTGGAGGACGGTGAAGAGCTCAAATACCCCGAAGGCATCGAGCTGAATGACTTTATTGTCATTGACAGTGAAAACCATTCAATCGATGTGGAGGCAAAACACGAATCTAGAGTAAAAGGCAAAAACATCACCCTCAAAAACGGGCATTCAAAGGGCAAATACGGCGGAGCAATAGAAGTTACATCCGATTCCAGAATGACCATTGAAAATGCTACAATCAAAAGCAATGCTGCAGAGGTTGAAGGCGGGGCGATAGTGAATTTCGGAGACGTAGAACTTAGCAACTGCGAGTTCGAAGAAAACACCGCATCGGACCGTGGAGGAGCCATATTCAGCAATTCCCAAGCATCACTGTTAATTATCAAAACCGACTTCCTTAAAAACACCTCAAAAGATACCGGAGGATCCATCATCAATCAGCCCGGAGGAAAAGTTGCCGCCGACAATTGTTCATTCAGGCAAAACCGTGCTGAAGAGGGTGGAGCGGTATATGCCGTGGCGAAAGATGACGTGGATATGGAAAGCAGCACCTTCAGGGACAATGTGCCCGACGACAAGGGCTTCATGATATGAGGCGACATCTAAACTTAAATTTAATTAGCAGTAAATTCATAATTAATATCAGGTGTTAACAATGGGATTATTCGACAGATTCAAAAAGGAACCAGATTCAGAAAACAGAAACAACTCCGAAACTCCGGACGGCACCGGAAATTATAGGCATTTTGTGAGACTATTGATAAGCGCAAAATATGTGGATTTGGATTGCGACATCGCTATAGGCGGTGGTATGGAAAAGAGGTTATACAAGCATGGACTGCCCGTGTTTGAAAATACGATTGTCGACGGCAACGGACATACCGTTGATGCCCGTGGCATTGGACGGATATTCTTCATAAGGGAACGAAACATTGTCATCAAGAACATGACTTTCATAAACGGATCTGATATAGTCGGTGGCGCAATAGTCATTGATGAAAATGCCAGCGTGGAAATCAGAGACTGCACCTTCAAAGGCAATCGTGCAAAGCATGGCGGAGCAATCATCAATTCCGGCAGCCTTTCACTTGAAAATGTCAAGTTCATAGACAACTCTTCAGAAAAGAGCGGAGGCGTCATAAACAATCAGTCAAACGCTGAATTATCTGTAATCAACTGTTCATTTAGACAGAACAGCGCAAACAAGCATGGCGGGGCATTGATGAACAAGAGCGAGAGACCCCTGAGGATTTCCAATACGGAGTTCATAAGAAATTCCTCTTCAGCAGAGGGAGGGGCCATAAACAATAACGGAAACTCCGCAAACATGATTATCGATGATTCAAGATTCGCCGAAAACAGATCAGGCGTCTGCGGAGGAGCAATCATCAACTGGGGAGATTTCACAATCAGAAATTCGCAATTCCAAGGCAATTTCTCCAAAAGCGGCAATCACATCTACTGCGAAAATGGAAGCATGCATCTTTCGAATTCAAGATTCGATTATCCGAAGGAAAGTTCGATATTTTTGGCCAATGAGGATTTGGTGAATATCGAGGACTGCGAATTTGCACCTGATGAGGAATAGATTCGCATCATGGACCACATGATCCGAATTCTATTTTCACTGCAAATCAGGTACCGGTCATGGGATTGAAGGCGAAATTACAGAAGAGGCAATTGACGATGCTGCAGAACAGATTGCAGCAATTGCAAGAAACATCATCCTCGCAACCGACAGGCTTTCATGATGTGCAGGACTTTTGGATATATGCAAATGTTGTGTGCAAACAGGACTAAATCGTGTTGAATATGGGAATATCCTGACAGACCCTCAAATAGCCCAGGTTAAGGATAAAACATGTGGCAGAAATATGCTACAGGCATCTTTCAGTTAGAAAATCGCATTTATGGTTGACTTCCATCCCGTTGAATGTTTTAGAGCCACTTTCCAAAATAAGTTTAATTAATAGTAATCATATAACTGATATTAATTGCGGGTGTTCTAAATGAGTTTCATTGATAAGGTTAAAAAGGCTTTCGGGTCCAAAAAGGAAGATGTCGAATCTCAAAATAATGTGAATGATGAAATAATTGATAAGCCATCGCCAAATGAAAAGGCCAGAACCTTCAGATATCTGGATGATTTGATACATAGCGGTGCAAAAGAGATTGCATTGCATTCAGATATTGTTTTAGGATATCTCGAGAAGTCAGAATATAATGACGGCATTAGATTAGATGTCGATAATATGGTTATAGACGGAAACGGCCACACAATCGATGCAAAAGGAAAGGCACGAATATTTCTCTCCACAGGCAAAGGCATTGAAATCCAAAACGTCACATTGAAAAATGGGCATTCAGATGAGGGCGGCGGAGCAATTTTCAACAGGGGCGAGTTGACAGTTACCGGATCCACACTCACAGAAAACACAGCAAAACGTGATGGCGGAGCAATAGACACCTTTGAGGGCATGCTGACGGTATCTGATTGCACACTAACCAAAAACGCGTCAGAAAAGTCCGGCGGAGCAATACACAGCTGGAGAAATACTGTAACCATAATGAAATCCGCATTCACAGGAAACACAGCAGAAAATGATGGCGGAGCAATATTACACAGTGTCGGCATGTTGACTGTATCCGATTCCACACTACAGGAAAACACCACAGAAAAGGATGGCGGAGCAATGCGCATCTGGAGTGAGTCAAATATTACAGGCTGCGCACTCATAAAAAACACGGCAAAATGTGGCGGTGGAGCGATATACAACAGCGGGGAGCTGACCATAACCGGTTCTGCACTCAACGAAAACACAGCAGGAAATGATGGCGCAGCAATAATGCATGACAGGGAGCGCCTTAAAGCTTTCAATTGCCATTTTGAACACAACAAATCCAAAGCAGGCATCATGTCCAATCAGGATGCACTGCAGGTGCATGATTGTGTTTTCATAAGCAATGAGGCTGAAAATGTTATTGTCAATGAGGAAAATAAGGCAAATGCCGGCATCTTCAATGGCGAATTTAAAGACAACAATGTCGGCGAATCCGTTATCTTCAATAACGCCAAACTATGCACCATCGCAAAAAGCGCATTTAAGAACAATCGCTCCAATGCGATAATCAACAAAAGCGATTTGACTTTAATTAGCCCTGAAATAAAAGATAAGGGAAAAACAATATTGAACGAAAAACACCTCCTGATAAGAAACTCCACCGATGAGCTTGAAGAGCGAGTTTACGGTGACGGCATGATCGAAAATGAGATAATTCCTTCGGATGAAAAGTTCGGCTTCGCATACCTGGACGAAAAGATACACGAAAGCCCGACAGGGGAAATAATGCTGGAAGAAGACATAACATTTCAAGATTACGAAACGGATTATTATGAAGAGGGAATAGAACTGGACATTGATAATCTGATTATAGATGGAAACGGACACACAATCGATGCAAAAGGAAAAACGCGAATCTTTTACTGCACCGGCAAAAACATCACATTAAAAAACATCACATTAAAAAACGGAGATTCCCTTAATGGCGGAGCAATATACAAGAAGGGAGGCGATTTAACCATAAATGATTCCACATTTAATGAGAACTCAGGTTTGAGTGGCGGAGCAATATACAACGAAAAGGGTGAGTTAACCATAAATGATTCCACATTTAACCAGAACACCGTAACTTTGAGTGGTGGAGCAATATCCAATGAGTACAGTGATTTAACTGTTACAGGCTCCACATTCAATGGGAACAACGCATATAGTGATGGCGGAGCAATATACAGCTGGGAAAGAAATTTTAAAATTTTTGATTGTGTTTTTTCAAATAATGAATCTGCAAAAAATATCATTTTCAGTTTTGATTCGCTGCAGATTTACAATAGCGATTTCATTGCCAATCATGCCCCCAGGGGCATTGTCAATTATGGGGATCTCTCCACCCTCAGCATTTCAAACGGGAAATTTAAGGACAATGATATGGACAAATCCGTTATTTCCAATGACGGCAAGTTATGCACGATTGAAAAAAGCATCTTTGAAAACAATGCCTCCCCTGCCATAGCCAATAAAGGGGAATTGACATTGATAAGGCCTAAGATAAAGGATGGGGGAAAGGCAATACTGAACGAAAACTATATCCTTATAAAAAAGGCGGCTGAGGAACTTGAAAATAAGATTTCGGGTGACGGAAAAGTTGAATATGCGGACAGATTCGAGTTCAAAAAATTTGACTTCACCTGTCTGGACAAAAAAATACACGAAAGTGCCTCAAAAGAAATAATGCTGGAAAATGACTTCTCCTTTGAAAATTACGAAATAGATTTTTATGAAGGGGGAATAGAGCTGGACATTGACGATTTGACCATAGATGGAAACGGGCACACAATCGATGCGCAGGACAAAGCAAGAATATTCCACTGCACAGGTAAAAACATTACACTAAAAAACATCACATTAAAAAACGGACACTCACACAAGAACCATGACAATCCGTTTAACAGCAATGGCGGAGCGATAAGAATCAACTGCAATGTGAACTTAACCATCGAAAATTGCAATTTCATAGACAACACATCGGAAGACAAAAGCGGTGCAATACACTACAGGGACGAATTGTCCATAACGGATTGCACATTCTATGGAAACGCTGCAATATTGGGCGGAGCAATATACAGCAGCGGGAAGTTAACCATAAATGACTCTACACTACATGAGAACACAGCAGAAAAGGATGGCGGAGCAATACACAACTTCAATGGCATATTGACCGTGTCCGATTCCACACTCACTGCCAACAGCGCAAAACATGACGGCGGAGCAATAAGAAACAGCGGCGAGGTGAATATTACGGACTCCACACTCACAGAAAACAGCGCAAACAACGGCGGAGCAATATGTAACTACGGCGAGTTGAATATTACTGGCTGCACAATCACGAAAAACAGTGCAGATGGCGGTGGAGGAGCCATAGATAACAGCACTAATGGCGATTTAACCATAACGGAATCCACGCTCGCAGAAAATACAGCGTGGCAGGGCGGGGCAATATATCTATATGTACGCTCAAAAAAATATGAAACGGATAATTGTACTTTCAAAGATAACCGCCCTGGCGATATCTTTCGCGATTTAGGCGTCTAAACATCAATTATTCTTAAAAATCAGATTATATGAATGCTTTGAGGTCAATTATAATCGGGTGTTTATTTTAGGGTCTCTTGATTATTTAAGAATTGTTTTGAGAGAAGAAAATCTGAATAAAAATCTTAAAAACGATTTATTCAAGGCAATTTCCAAATATGTCAATGATATTGAAAAAATCTATTCCTTATGCAACAAAGACAATGACGTTTTTGAAAATATGAGTTTAACTGACCTCATGAATCATTTTGACAGGTTGCAAAATTATATCAGTCATAATTTGGATGTTCTTCCAAGATTGGACGATGATGATTTTGATGAATCCCTATTCTATTGAGGAACATCTCTGTGGAATATCCAAACCCTCCACCACCTCAAACCCTACAGCTCGAAGTTGAAGCTGACTGCAGTGAACTTCATCCCGCTGTCCCTGATTTTCTTGGACTTTATCTCGACATCCCCGTACTCTTTCAAGAATGAATTGATTTCTCGGGAAGCCGGGCCGTAGTTTTTCCGGTCATAGATCCTGTAGTTTCCCATGAACTTGACCGTTTCCTTGGTGTTTAGGACATTGACCCTGTCCATCCTGAAGGACTCTCCGTTTTTCTCAAGAACCGAATTTACCTTTTCCACTATATCCCTTTTGATTTTTTCCTTTTCTTCAACGCTGATCATGATATCGTCTCCGCTTATGGTTGCGGGCATCCCAGGCTTTTGCAATGAACCTTAAGCCTGCTTATATAACATGTTATATTTCATGATTGTTATAAATTATGAAAAATTACCAGAAATGATATAATGCCGACAGCCCATTTATTAAATTTATTTAAAAGCAACGCTTTTGAACATGATGGAGCTCCACCATCACGGCTTGTGGTGTTGCCTGTTAATGCGGATTCTGTTAGTGTTATCTTGCCCGAAAAGGCATACCCCTCTAATGAACATCATCAGGACTATTGTCTTTGAAAGTACAATCATTTAAATTTAAACCGTCTAAACTGGTGTATACTGCTCCACCCTCCTCCAGCGCCGCATTTTCCGTGAATGTGGAATCGGCTATTGTCAAATCTGCCTCATTGTACACAGCACCGCCGTCGGCTTCTGCAATGTTGCTGTTGAATACTGTTCCGGATATTGTCAGGTCAGCCTCATTGTACACGGCACCGCCGTCGGCTTCTGCATTGTTACTGTTGAATACTGTTCCGGATATTGTCAGGTCAGCCTCATTGTACACAGCACCGCCGGACATTTCTGCAATGTTGCTGTTGAATACTGTTCCGGATATTGTTATCTCACCGCTCAAATTGTATATTGCACCGCCGTCATCCTGTGCCGTATTTCCCGTAAATGCGGATTCAGAGATTGTTAACTCGCCATCCAAATTGTTTATTGCACCGCCGTAACACTCCTTGTTCCGGGAGTAGTCCTCCTGTGCAGAGTTATATGCGAATGTGGATCCGGTTACTGATAACTTGCCCATGTTCTGTATTGCTCCGCCACAACTGTTTGCAATGTTTTCCTGCAGTGTGCAACCGGTTATTGTCAGCTCGCCCTTGTTGAATACCGCCCCTCCTTTACCGTACTCTCCCCGTGCAGCATTATCCATGAATGTGGAATCGGCTATTGACAGCTTGCCTGTGTTTTCTATTGCTCCACCGGCCTGCCGTGTACTGTTGTCCTTGAATTCAGATTCTGTGACTGTTAAGTTGCCTGCGTTTCGTATTGCTCCACCATTACCATAATCTATTGCTTCATTATCTGTGAATGTTGATTTGGCTATTGTTAATGTACCATTATTGAATATTGCTCCGCCGCCATATTCCACTGCTGCGTTTCCCGTGAATGTCAATCCGGTTACTGTTAACTTGCCTTCGTTTTCTATTGCTCCACCGCTTCCGCCTGAAAATCCATTTTTTAATTTGACGTTTTTAACACACAGATTCTTTGCGATGCAATGAAATATTCGTGCCCTTCCTTTTGTATCTATCGTGTGACCGTTTCCGTCAATGATCAAACCGTCAACATCCAGCTTGATTCCATCTTCATATTTCGACCATTCATCAGCACCCAAAACAATATTTGAGTCCAGAACAATCTCCTTTATGCCACTGTGAATCAAATCATCCAAATATTTAAACTTTTTTGCCATGCCAACACCTTACTGTTATTGATTTTGGAGATGATGTTAATTAAAGTTATTTTTAACGGCATATTCGCAGTCCAAATCAGATGTGAAAGCCGAATGGCCGCAACCCAAGTCACCGAAAACCTTTTCAATGCTCCAAAACATCACCAGCCACGGCCATTTTCAGTCACCATTAATAGTTTCTGTGAGAACAATCTTTCCCCCGCATTTCGGGCAGGGGTGCAGCGTATTGATTTCCCTTGGGATTTCATTTCTGCATTCCGGACAGTCGATTAGAGACATTTGCCGTCCATACTTGCAGTCCCAGAAGTCAACCCTGTGGATTGTATTGTCATAGTCAATGCAGGCCACGCCCCGCCGTACGATTTCCTCATCGATTAAGGAGTCAAATACGCCGAATGCATATTCAGTCAAGTCTTCAATGGCGTCCCCTTTGCTGTCATATGACTGGACATCCACACTTAAATGGGCAGGACAGTATCTTTCAAGCTCCGTGAAGGTTAGATACATCCTGGATTCATCTTCAGGATTGTTTTCATCCACTGCATCAGGAAACAGCATCCCCAAAAGACCCCCTGATGAGGGTTCATATTTCCTGCCTTCAACTTCACATGGCCCGCCGAATGTTATCTCATATTCCCTGCGCCCCTTGATTTCCTTAAGCTCGGCGATTTCGTTTTCATATCTTATCCTTCTTGCACTTATGCCCGATTTCACAAGATCATAGGTTTCCGGATGGGAATCCATAGGCACTTTAAGATAATATGTCTTGACAATCTTGTCGCAGTGCGGACAGCAGCTTTCATCGATATGGCCCACAAAGCCATGTTTTTGCTCGAAATCTGTAGTCGAAGAGGTCCTGATGAATTCCTCAACTTCTCCCGTATCGCTGTTGTAGAAATAGCATAATTCTGTTCTGTCGAATTCGAATCCACAGTCTTCACATTCGTATTCATAATAGATTGCCATGAAAATCACTCGCCTGATGCCTTGAAAAGGCCTTGAAGTTGCTTGAGATAGAATCTGTATTTCCTATTAAAAAAATCTTGTCAAATCGAGCCTGCATTATTTAAAGATTGTTGCCCGCTATCGATGTTACTGCAGCCCTTGGAGAAAATGAAGTAAATTAATTCCAAAAATTAATTTACTTTATCGAATCTCTTTTAGAATGATTTCCTCTAAGTCCCCAGGCACTCTCCTGAATCCTACAATCTTGTCGGGATATGCTCCCAGACGGCTTTCACCAGCCGAATTTATGTCCTCAAGAATTCCGAACATTTCCGATGCCGGAACTTCAGTTTCGATTTTGCAGAAATCGCCGAAAAATTCCTCCCGGACAATGGTGCCATGAACATCCTCGATTTTTTGAATGCATTTGTCAACACAATCCTTCGGAGTGGAAATGAAAACTTTCTGAATCGGTTCAAGCAGACATGGTTTTGCAAGCATTATTGCATCATTTATGGCCTTTTTGACTGCAGGCATGACCTGTGCGGGACCCCTGTGAATCAGGTCTTCATGAAGTTTGGCATCGACCAGCTTGACTTTCAATCCGCAGGCCTCCACAGAAGCCAAAGGCCCCTCCTTAACTATCTCTTCAAACCCGTCAAGCAACATCATCTTTGATTCATCCATGAATTTGACATCACTGGCCATGTTTAAGAACATGTTTCTGTTTTTAATGTCCCATATGCAATTTGCTTCAGCTTCATCCATGCCCAGTTCAGCGAATTTTTCAGTGTCGACTTCAATCTCATCTGCATTTGCCCTATTATTTAAGAAAGTGGAATTGGAAATAGTGAGAGTATCTAGAAGATAATCGTGGGCGAAGTAAATTGCAGAACCATTAACAGCAATATTGCCCGTGAAATTACAATTTGTTACAGTACCTAGGTTTTCAAAGTGAACTGCACCGCCCCTGTATGTTGCTTGGTTATTAGTAAAATTACAATTTGTTACAGTAGATGTAGAACCTGAACCAGCAAAGTAAATTGCTCCACCCCTATTGGAAGCAGAGTTATTAGTAAAATTACAATTTGTTACAGTACTTTCACCAGTAAATCGTATAGCTCCTCCTAAATATGCATTATTATTAATAAAACTACATTTGTTACAGTACCTTCACTATCTTTGTAGAAGTAAACTGCACCACCACAACTCTCATCACCAGTTGCTTTATTAGCAGTGAAATTACAATTTGACACAGTACCAGAATATATCCAGACAGCACCA
This sequence comes from uncultured Methanobrevibacter sp., assembly GCA_902794475.1. Classification (GTDB taxonomy): domain Archaea; phylum Methanobacteriota; class Methanobacteria; order Methanobacteriales; family Methanobacteriaceae; genus Methanocatella. The sequence continues at coordinate 56,567 of CADBHR010000003.1, forward strand.
CCATCATAGGTTGCGGAGTTGTTAGTAAAATTACAATTTGACACAGTACCAGAATATATCCAGACAGCACCACCATCATAGGTTGCGGAGTTGTTAGTAAAATTACAATTTGTCACCTCACCAGTACCACTGAAGTAAACTGCACCACCATATCTATTTGCAATGTTATCAGTAAAATTACAATTTAACACGGTACCAGTACTATCAAAGTAAATTGCTCCTCCATTACCATTATAATTAGCATTTTTAATGGTTAGGTTTTTAATTGTTACACCGGAAGCACTAACACGAAATGCCCTGATTGTTGATCAGTTCATGTCAATGAATGCACCGTTACCATCAATGACTTTATTGTCCTCACCGATAGTAATGGTTTCACCCCCATCGTAAGTATAGTTTTTATGGATTAAATTATAATATTAGATATGGATATTTTAGATATTGCAACTTTAAAAGAAATTATTGAAAAAGTACCTGAAGATTTTGATGTAGAATTTAATGATCGTAATACCACCTACCAGCTTCAGATAAAGTTGAGATTGATGTGAGTGGTAAAAAATTAATTCTTAAAAAGTATTGATTTATGTAATTTGGTTCTTAATTTCAATTATATATAATATTACAGTACATACTATTAATTGGCACAAAAAGGAAAAAGGTTCAATGAGTGGAGGTTAATTACCTCCACATATTCATGATTTTTATTCTTGTTTTTGTGATGGTTGTTTGTATTTCATGATTTTTGAATTTTTATTTTATTTGCATTGTTCTTTTTTGCGCCTTCTTGTTCTTTTTTGTACTATTTTTGTTTGGTTCGTAACTATACGAACTAAAAAAAATTTATTAATCAAGATTTTTAAATATTATCTTGTATTAGGTAGTTGAGCGTTAGAGTAACTATGTGTTTTATAGTATAATTAATATATATTATCTTATGAAATTTGATGTCATCGAAAAGGATTATGGAATTTGCATTACCAATCCGAATCATTTTTTAGCATTCAGCGATTTCACCGTAAGCGATGGGATTGACATTATTGAAAATGTAAATATTCTAAAGGCAAAGGATGAATTCAAATCTATCGCAAAAAGGGCACAGGCATTTAATCAATCACGGTCATCATACATTGCTCAGGCAACGGATTCCCTTGATTACTTTACAAATGATTATGGTGATTTGGCCGTATTCACATTCACGGCAAATGATGTTGTCATTGAAGATTTCACTGATGAGCTTAAGGTTGCCAACTCTCCTAAGGGTTTTGCCGATGCAAGAATCAATTTCAGCCATGTCATATATTTGGATAAGACGATTTCACCAAAGGACTTGCTTAAGATATTCAAGCTTATAACTGCCGTTAAAGCTAAGGTGCTGGCGGATATGGCGTTGCCCTTCCATATTCAAAATATTCTGAACACGAATGATTTTTTAGCCGTTTTGGGAAATCTCCCTGAAAATGACGGAAAATCCTTGGACATCAACAATGCTGAATATGATGATATTGATTTTGATGATTTAAATGTCAGAATCTCTGAAGCTATTGAAATCAGCCTGGAAGATGCTTTTAGATATTACGGTTTGACATTTGGCATTCTGGATTATTTGGTTTCACAGGGCATACAGATTGGTGATCTGGTCGATGCTGGATTGGATATTGTCGAGGGTGTTGAAATAACTCAGGGCCTGAAAGACCGATTGAAGAAACAAATTCTCAAATCATTGGCCGATGAAGATGTTGTTGCATTGATTGTAAGTGCAATGAGAACCGAACAGGACATTAATGCCGATAGGATACGTGAAGTTAATTTGAAAACAAGCATATGCACAGGTAAGGTATTGGGCCTTGCGATTTCAAATCAGATTGCCGGAACAAAAGCGGCATTTAATTTTAATTTATATGATGAAGCAAAACCTGGAATTATTTGGGGTCTGCCTGATATGCTTGATGATATTTTTGCAGGATTGATTGCAGGTTGTGTGACAAAAATTTTTGAGGAATGATTATGGAAGATGACAGCTACTTTGAAAATGAGGAATTCTCACCAGTCAAATCGATATTGGGGCTTTTGACATTCTCAACAATACTGCCCGTCAATGTTTACACATCAATCGAATGCATGACCAAATTGACATGGTTCTGGCCGTTCATACATTTGTTCATTGGAATTTTGGCTGCAATCTGCGGATATGTGTCATTGGAAATACTGCATTTGAACTCATTCTTTACAGCTGCAATCGTTTATGCATTTCTGATGATTATAACAGGATATAATCATCTTGACGGCGTGATGGATATGGCCGATGGAGTCATGGTTCACGGCGAACCTGAAAAGAAGATAATGGTGATGAAGGATTCGTCAGTCGGTGCCGGTGCAATGGCCACACTTTTTATAGTTGCAAGCCTTACGGTTGCCGGACTCTATAACATATTGGATTATCATTTTATACTCGGAATCATAATATGTGAAATGACTGCCAAGACATCTCTTCTGACCACTGCATTGCTGTCAAAGCCATTGGTTCCTGGAATTGGAAGTTATTTTATAAATGAAACAAACCCTGCCAATTATTTTGCTTCAACAGTAATCGTATCTCTTATTGCATACCTGCTGGGAGGATTTGTCGGTATTTTGGGAGTGATTGGTGCAATTGTATCTGGAATTATCATAGCCACTGTTGCAAGAAGGAATTTTGTCTTGGCGAATGGTGATGTTTTGGGAATGAGCAATGAAGTGGGACGATTGTTTTCATTATTGTTTATGGCAGTTGCTTTATTTTTCCTGTAAATAAATTTTACAAGTTCAAATCAATATTGAAGTCTTATTATACATTATTTTATATACTATGAGATTTAATGTATATTTGATGAGATTTACCACTGTTTAAGCATGTTTTGTTAAAATTTCCCTGTTCATATAAACATTAATAAATTCATTGAAGCATACATGTATCACCTCCGCAATTAATTTTTAAAAAAGTGGTTTTTCTCATCAGATTTATATATTCTAACGAGTAATAATTAAACTGATTACTATGAATGTTAATGTTTTAAGATTGGACCACAGATTAAAAAGAGACACCCGTATAACAACTCACGTATGCTTGACCGCACGTGCATTTGGAGCAAGCAAAATATATCTTGCCGGTGAACGTGATAACCGCCTGATGGAAAATGTAAGGGATACCGCTTCAAGATTTGGCGGAAATTTTGAAATAGAATACACCGAAAGCGCAATGGGAGTCATTAACAGATGGAAAAGGGATGGTGGAAAGGTAGTGCACCTTACAATGTATGGGACACAGGCACATGAAACCGCTCCTGAAGTAAGGGAAGACGGATCAGATATATTAATCGTTGTAGGTGGGGCTAAAGTTCCTGGAAAAGTCTATAAAGCTGCGGACTGGAATGTGTCCGTGACAACACAGCCGCACTCAGAGGTGTCTTCTCTGGCAGTATTCCAGCATCTGCTGATGGATGGTAAGGAATTCGATTTGGAATTTGAAAATCCGGTTCTTGAGGTCATTCCAACAGCTCATGGTAAAAACGTTAACATTCATGATGAAAATCGTTAGGATATGAAGTCATCCAGCCTTTTGATGGCTTTCAGCTTTTCATCTTTTTTTATACGTGCCTGATCGATTGCATCCCGCATGGTCTGAATTGAATTGTCATATACTTCACGGTCAACGGGATAAGGAAAACCGTCCTTTCCTCCGTGAGTGAAACTGTATTTTACAGGGTCCTTCCAGCTTGCAGGCTCGCCATAAACTAAATCGGATATCAATGCAAGTGCCCTTATTTTTTTAGGTCCGATTCCCTTAAGCAAAATCAGTTCCTCATAGTTTTCAGGCTGGATTTCCCATGCTTTAGTCAATACCTCAAATTCAGCATCGGAAATGTCCATGTCCAGGACCGGGTGATGGGCAGGCATACTGAAATCCTCCAAAAGCATCTGATTGTCTTTTCTTTTGAAGTATTGCCTTAAATGGTTAGGGTTGTCGTTGATTAAATCAACGCTGACTTTTTGAGCTTCCTCACTGTCCTTTGATGACATGTTCAGGGTGTTTGGAGTTTTTGCATCGCAGGATATTCCGCTGTGAGGGTCATTCAATAACTTGTCAACCTCACTGCCGAGCCAGTGGTAGCGGCGGGCATATTTATTGGCAGTGTTCAGACCTTGCTGGACAACTGCCCAGTCTCCCTTTTCGGTTATGAAGAAATTGTGCTGGTACAATGTGTATCCGTCCTGAATGCAGGAGTTGTCGATTTTGGCAGAGAGTTTGCTTGTCTCGACCAGTTTTTCGGTTGTTTTTGTCTTTAGGTTGAATACTTCTCCGGCATGCTCTATTCCTTGTGGGGTCTTTCTGGATTTGGCGCCCTTGCCTCCAGTCAAATAGATTCCGTGCTCTTCAGGGTCTAGGGAAGCTTTAAGTGCACCCAATGTTGTTGTAGTGGTTCCGGAAGAGTGCCAGTCAAAACCTAAAACGCAGGAGAATGCCTGAAACCAGTAGGGATTTGATATGCGGTTTAAAAACTCCTCTAAACTGTATTCATCAATGATTACGCTGGATAGTGCTCCTGATAACTTGACCATTCTTGAAAATAACCAGCTTGGAGGATGACCTCCATGAAGCGGTAAGTTGACTGCCCCTCTTCTTTGCATGGATAATGTTATGTTTATTATAAATATTATCTTTTTTCCGAGAGCATTTGAAAAGTAATTTTTTTTAAAAATTTTTTACATTCATGTAAATATTGCTTTTTAAACAAAACTTTATTAATGAATAATTGACATACTTATTAATGTTATAGTGCCCGAATTATCACTAACTAATGGGTCTTTATCGGCTCTCATCAAAAATCAGCCATCGAAACGGCCGGAGAGGCGTTTTAGAGCCAAAAGTTCGTGATATTCGAAAAACTATTAGTGTTATAATACTCATAATATCACCAACTTTTTTGATAAAATATTACTAATCAAATGCTCTCACACAAATTAATAAATATCGATTGAATAAATGTGATATTATGAATAGTGAGCAAATTTTAGATGAAGTGCACATGTCGTATAACCATGGCATAAGCACTCGGAAAATATACAAACTGGCCGTAAAAAAATACACCACATTTTGCAATATGGATTTATCCGAATTGCTTGATGAGGCAGAAGCTGAAGAAGATAAGGGTATTCGATGGAAACGCAGAAGCTTGAAAAGAAGGCTGATAAGTTACAGACAATATCTTGTTGAAAATTATTCTTTAAACACTGTCAAAACAATGTTTCAGCCAATTCTTGCAATATACAAATATTATGAGATTGAAATCCTTGAATTGCCAAAACTCAATCCGAAACAGGTTAAAAAATCAGAACCAGTACAGTTTAAAGATTTGCCTGACAAGGAAGTACTACGTGAAGTAATAAGTGTTGCCAATGTTCGTATGGTTGCAATTATATTATTCATGTGTTCCAGCGGATGTGCAAGAAGGGAAACTCTTAATCTCAAAATAAAGGATTATATTGCTGCTTTGGGAGAATACACTGACAAAACAGATATTTATGAAATACTGTATAATCTCGGTGATGATGATGAAATTGTTCCTACCTGGAGCATATGGAGACAGAAAACCGACAAGTATTATACAACTTACTGCAGCCCTGAAGCAGTCCTTGCAATCAACAAATATTTGTTGACACGTGAGGATGATCTAACCCCTGAATCTGCACTGTTCCAGATAGACCCAGCATATCTCAACCATTCATTCAAAGATCTCAATAACTTGTTAGGTTTGGGAAAGGTAGGATGTTTTGTCCGTTTCAGACCACACATGCTTAGAAAATTCCATGCATCAGCATTATACAATAATGGAATGAGCATGGACAATGTCAATGACCTGCAGGGAAAAGCCAAAAACAAAACCGATTCAGCATATTTCATGACCAATCCTGAAGATTTGAAATATGAATACATCAAACATCTTCCTGCCGTTACAATCGGTAAGGAGATTGAAAAGCTGTCCGTCAAATCTCCTGAGTTCAAGAAAATGGAAGTCGAGAATGAAACATTGAAGACTGAACTTGGAGATATGAAAAGAGAGCTTGGAGATATTGAAAGAATCAAGCAGGAACTTGCAGGCATTAAGGAAAAGGTCGGCGATTAGCTGATATCATATAATGTTAATGCGGACATCCTTCATGTTTAATTGGATATGTGGGATGTTTTTCAAACTTTTCTTTTTTAATTTTTACTATTTTTTTCACAGTTATTTCAGGTCATAGTGTTTAGTCATTTTATACAGATACATGTTTTTTACTTTTCCGGTTAAACACCGATTGTAGAAAATACGGTGTTTTATTTTTATGGATATACAAACTAATAGGTGAATAGTTTAATTTCTGTACAGTATTCAATAAAATATAAATCGTAATGTTTATATATTCATTTTGATAAACTATCAATTAGCCATCACAGGATGACATCAATTTTACGAAGTGAAAACAATTTTTCACTCTTGTACAACTTTTTCTTGTGAGGCTTAAAAAATCAGTATGGGGAGGTAAAATATCAAAAAGAGCAATAAAAAAGAAGATCGAAAAACCACATTAAAAGGATTATAAATTAAAAAAATATTTTTTTGCATGAATAGTGAGCTAAAAAATTTTTTTAATATAATCCCTATAATGGGTCAGTAATGAAGAATAAAAATAGTGAACAAGGCCGCAAAACTTTGTTAAAAATTTATATTTTTCAAAACTTAACCCAATATCTAGTATATTTTAAGGAATATATAAAGATTTTCACATAAAAAAAGAGAAACTTATTTTATTCTAAATATTCGGTAAGTAATGGAAGATTAATTTCACAAAAAACTATTTTTATCTCTTCATAGTGTATGGCCAATAATCTCTGAGATTTCTCATTAACACTTGGCCTTGAGAATGCAATCACTAACAAGTGAAAAAAAACAGGAGACAAAACACTATGTGTGAAATGATGCAATCCTTGCCGGGAAACGTAATTGTTTTCAATAACTTCCAGGCACTTGAAGAAGCTATTGCTGAGATAACCGAAACAGAAAACATCAGCAATGAAAAGGAATTCTTTGATTCATATCAAATCAGGATACTGAAACTGGATTAAATAGCTTTGATCCATTAGATTGATGAAATGTGATTTATTAACATATAAAGGAGTCTGTAAGTTATGATGGAAATGGAAGTAAACGGAAAAACCCATATTTTAGTACCTAAAGACGTATGGGATGAAATATGGGATGTATTTAATCGAATTGAACAGATAGGTGAATAAAAATGGAATTTTATTCAGCATCCAGAAACTATGAGGCTGATGATGAGGCCTTGCCAAATCAATTCGAAGATAACTACCACGGCATATTAACTCACAAAGGTGAGATTAAAGTTGCCAAAGGTGACGTGGAGCAAACAATCCTCCATATTGATGATAACGGCACAGTACTGGTAAGAGGTAGGAAAAAAGCATATCCTACATTAATACATGCCAAACTGTTGCCTCTGATACATTATGCAGCCAAAGGTGATATCGGATTTGTAAAGTTCAGAAGAGGCGAAGCATTCATTGTAGGATTCAGGAAAAACAACCGAGGAGATTTGAATGTCTAAGCCTGCCCGATTATATCCTAAAGAAGAACCGATGAAATTGAATCCAAAAGTGATTTTTATTGGAAGCATGTTAGTTGCTTTGGTAATCGGATGGATTGGAATTGCAACTAGCACTGGAGGGTTATAGAAAACCCCCACAACATTAAGGTGATAAAATGGTTAAAGCGGAATTAATAGAAGAGCCCCAAACTTCAGGGGAAAATGAAATCATGAAAATTGATAACGTCCCGGATGTGGATGTAGCTATTGAACAATGGGACGCCTATCAAAAACTCTGTAAAGGATTATTGAATGATACTGACTATCAGGAAATAATTGTAAAAGAAAAGGATGAAAACGGAAACTATGTTAAAGTGAAAAGACACTTTAAGAAAAAATCAGCATGGCAAAAGCTGTCCCGTGCATTCAACGTTGATACTGAAATAGTGGATCGTGAACTTGAGCGAACAAAAATGGGCAGAGTCAGAGAAGCCTACTACTGCGTAAGGGCAACATTACCTAATGGCCGCAGTGTAGAATCAGATGCATTGTGCTCCCGTTCAGAAAAAGGAAAAGACAAAGTGAGTGACCACACTATAATGTCCACTGCAAAAACACGTGCAACCAACCGTGCAATAGCTGAACTGATTGGAGCAGGAGAAGTTAGTGCTGAAGAAATGTCAGCTGAAAAAATGGTAACACAAAACCAGTCAAAATTTTTAAAAGAGGACAATAGCTAATTCCTCTTTAATTTTTTTATTTAGGAGAATGTTAAAATGAGTTTTAATGATAAACAAACTATATTCACAGGTACTGAATTAGATTATGAAGAAATTGTAGAAATTCCAGACGGATATGAAAAAGCAGAGCTAAAAGACTTTGAAGATGGTAAACTCTTAACCGGCAGGCCAGAAATGTCTTCTGTAACTTCATACACCTTTGATGATGATGGCGAAGAAAAAACCGTTAACAGATTCAAACTGTTCATCTTCCAGGACGATGACCAATTATACATTGAAATAAACATTAACCTTAAAAACGATGGAGATATCCATAAAAACGTTAGAAAAGGAAGTGTACTATTTGATTTCATTACTAGCATTCTTGAATTGGAAAATGCCGGTTCAGTTGGTAAATCCAATATCATCAGAAATGTCAACCTTGCTGAATACCGTGAATTCGTTAACAGATTAGGTGAGATGACCATTCAGGTTAAGGAAAAAACTGGAAGCTATGTATACTACAGTTTCATTGTACGTGATGTCCAAGTAAAATAAGATAATACTGGAGCAAACTCACAATGGCAAGCGGTAAAGCACTGTTGAAAAAATACATTAAAGATAATCATATTGAAGAGATTGAAAAGCTCAAATCTCAAAATAAACAGTGTAAAGTCAGTATTGATTATGAGGACCTGAATCAATTTTTAATTGATCAGTCCGGAAAAGATTTCTGGAAACATCAGATTTATGAATTTATTGATCAGATGGAAGAAATTTTCAATACTGGCAACGTTACCCTGAAATTCATGAATGTGCCTGAAAGAGATAACCTCCATGATTTAGATGCCACAAACAATAACAAATGGATAAGCACCAAAGCCATGATTAAAAATATGACAGACGTTAGAGTTGATTTAAAACAAGCCAGCTATATCTGCAGAGAATGCGGAACACAAAATATCGTTAATATATCCGACCCCAACCAATCTGAAACAATACCTGCATATTGTAGGAATCCTGATTGTGCGGGAACCAGTAAATCAATGTTTCTTGACAAGGACACCAGCATTTACAGGAATTATAAGTTATTGAAACTTGAAGAACCTTTAGAGTTAAGAAATGGTGGTAGCACTAGAGAATTCAAAGCTATAGTCTTGGATTATCTTGCATCCCCATTTCATAATCTCAAAGTTGGTGACGTCGTTAATGTATGTGGTACTTTCAAGATTGAACCTAGAAAAGCCAAAGGCAGAAGTGACGGATACGAGTTCATCATTCACGTTCACAATATTACTCTTGTAGATGACATTTTTGAAGATTCAAGAATATCTGAAGAGGATGTAGCTGAAATAATTGAGCTATCCAAACAGGATAATATTTTTGAATTGCTGTGCAACAGTATTGCTCCTGAAGTCTACGGCTATGAAACTATCAAGAAAGGTTTGATACTTCAATTGTTTGAAGGCAACAGACCAGCAAATGATACTTTCAAAACCAGCCAAATGGACAGATGGACAATACACACACTATTGATTGGAGATCCTGGAATAGGTAAATCCCAATTGATACAGTCTATGAAAATGCGTGCTCCTAAAAACATTACCATATCCGGAACAAATACATCACAGGCAGGATTGACAGTATCAACCGTTAAAGATGAATTGACCGGAACATGGACAATGGAAGCTGGAGCAACAGTACTTGCAGATACCGGCGTATTGTGTATTGATGAATATGACAAGCTTTCACCGTCCGCACAGAAATCACTTAATGAACCGATGGAACAGTCAACAGTATCATCAGCAAAAGCGGGACTGCTTCAGGTCATGTCAGCCAGAACATCAATACTTGCAGGTGCAAATCCAAAGTACAGTAAGTTCGATCCATACAAATTATATCGGGAGCAATTGGATATACCGGAATCCAATCTTTCCCGTTTTGATTTGATATTTGTATTGACTGATGATGTTGATGAAGAAAAGGATTCCAAGCTTGCAGATGCTTTGCTAAATAAGGATTTCATTCTTGATGAATCTGAAATTCTGGACATTGACATATTCAAAAAATACATCACATGGATTAAAGCTAACTGCTTTCCCGTTTTAAGCAAGGATGCAAAAATATTGCTTAGGGAATTCTATGTTGATACAAGAAAAACCGCTTTGGAAACCAGTGATGGTAAACCAATCACTCCAAGGGATTTAAAAGCTTTGGAGAGATTAACAATAGCTAGAGCAAAATGTGAATATAGACAAGAAGCTAACATTAACGATGCCATTGAAGCTATTGACCTTTACAAGGAAGCTTTAAGTGGTTTAGGATTAACATTAGCAACAGCAGGTGAGCTACATGGAGTTTATTCTGAAAATGAATTAAGCGTTATATCTGATATGGAAAATATGATTAGAAGTAACATGGACATTGAAGGTATTCCATTATCTGCTGAATCAATAAGGCATTTGGAAATGGAATGTGGAGTTTTATGTCATGAGAAGGGTATTAATCGTGAGGGTATTTTTGACATTGCATATTCGAATGTGAAAAAATCTCTATAGGGAAGTTTTTGAAATCGTGTGTATGTGTGTATAATACACAAGTGTGTATGATTTTCAAAAACCCCTGACACCTTTTTGAGAGTTGAGTATTACTAAAGGAGATTAAAAATATGACAAAGGAAAGAGTAAATATTTCAATTGATAGTGAAATATTAATAAAAGCAAAAAAACACATACCTAATCTATCTGGATTTGTTGAAGAATGTTTAAAACATTACTTCGGTTATGCAGATGGAATATTCCCTATTGGAAATGTTAATGAAATCACTGACAAGATAGGTAAATTGCAGGTAGAATTGTTTTTAATAAATCAAAATTATGATGCGGAAGAGAGTATGAAAAATGCAGCAAATGAAGAAAAAGATAAAGCCTGGAGATTCCTCTGGAATGATTTTAGACCAACTTTAATTCCGGATGAAACTCTATTGGAAAAAGCTATTGAAACATTAGAGATGAATAAGGAAGAGTTAGAAGATATTCTTGACTGGGTTTACTTAACTGATGTTAAAGTAGACACTAACTCCTGGCAAGAAGTATTAAAAGCATATAATGAGAATAAAGACAAATAATTAATCTAAAGTGTTTATGTGGAATACCATTTATCCACATTAACTCTTTTAGGTTGTTTATCTGTAGCTATTTTTTCATATCCTCCTGTGAATGCAACTACACAGTCATCGTGAATTGCTTCATTCGGGTATGCTGTAATTTTTTCGAGAAATTCCATAGCCCACTTTTTGGTGAACCCTGTCCTATCCTTGCCAACTAAGTATATTCCGTTCTTTTGAATATCTGCTGAAACTCGTCTTGCCCTGTCAACTTTGTTTTCTCTTGAGTTTCCAGTACCTGTTGTGAAACCTCTTCTGTTCAATTCATCTATGATTAATAAACCAAAGTTTTTTCCTGTGGAACCATCCAGTTCAATATATTGTACATCTGATCTGTCACGTGCAGCAGTATTTAGAATTTCATTGATTAGGTTTCTTGATTCCAGCTGAAACTCGTATGAATCCACAATGTAGATATTGCCGTTTATATCTTTAGCAAGCAATACTCCGGCAGTATAATCTGGATCACTGCCTTTCAGTCTGTCATCATTTAAGACTTCAGTAGCTGCAAGATCCCAATACCTTATGACTCTTATAATTGGAATTTTCAAAAAGTCGCTATTAGAAATCAGGTGGAAATCTGACTCATCGAAAAGTTGGCCTTTGACGGTTGCATACCAGTTCCCGTTCATAAGCTGTTCCCTGGTGACTCTGTCCAATCCCATCAGGTATTCCTCATAGTCATTTCTGTCCAAGTAGATATTATCCAAATAGCTGGAGCTAATGAACCTTATTTGTGACTTGTCCTGAATGTCTTCATCTATCTTTTCAATGAATCTTTCACGAACCCATTTGTTACCACGCTTGCCGGGATTGCTGGAGCACATTAACTGTGTTGGAAGCTTATTGTCTTTTGTTTTCCTTACCCTAGAGCGCATATAGATATATTTAAAGCGTTCTAATTGTGTCAACTCATCAATACCTATGAATTGATATTCAGAACCTTGATAAGTATCCAAATCGTTAATGTTACGTAAATATCCGAACGTTAGTGAATTGCCATTAGGGAATGTCCATGAATGTTCAGTACCATCCCACTTTGGCCTGATGGCTGCATTATTCTGAATCTCCTTTCTGTTAAGCCACTGGCTTGCCTTATGAATTAACGCTCCTTTCCTTTTCAAGTCAGATAATGTACGGCGCAAGATTAACGCATGGTATTCATTGACATCATCTTCTACGTAAAACAGTGCCCTCATTAATAGGCTTGTTGATTTACTTCCACCTGCTGCTCCTCCTATTAACACTTCCTTTTCTGTTGCCAATATCATCTCAGCTTGCTTTGGAAATGGGCTGAATGGAATGTATGGATTTTCATATACGCATTTCTGAAGAATAGCTTTATCCTTAGCGCCCAAATAGAATTTCCCGTTTTCATCATACATTATTATCATCAATTTGTTTTGCAAGAACCTCTATCTCATTCATGATGTCCTTTTGAGACATTTCAATTCTTTTGTCTTCCAGTTCAAGAACACGGTTTTTGAATAGTCTGTCCATTTCATCTTTGAAGAGTTTGTTTTTGGCTTCAAATGCCTTGACAGATAATTCCAGGTAACGAATCTTTAACTCTTCCAAATCCAATAAGTATCTTGGAAGACTTTTATCATTGGAATTGTGTCTTACTTCACGTTCCAGCTTTTCAAAGTCTATTTCAATACCAACAGCATTTTTGGTAATCTTATCGAGATTTTCAAGTCCTGTCTTGATGTCTGTGACCTGCTGCTGAAGTATGGTATCAATGGCCATGTCGATATTGTCTTCGTAAACGTTATTGTCTGTAATTTGCTTTTGTGCAATGGCTCTATTGGTTAGTGCTTCCTTATTTCTTGCTCTTGGGTCTTTATCATTATCTGTTAAATTGTATTTCTTTTTGAATCTGGAAAATGTTGCTCTGCTTACTTCGAATTCATGTTCTTCAGCAAGCCATCTTCTCACACTTGCATCTGTCGCTCCGGATGTCTTCATAGCTATTATTTCATCC
>CADBHR010000004.1 GCA_902794475.1 uncultured Methanobrevibacter sp.
TTGATGGAAAACCTGTTTCTGGAAAAACAGTTACTTTCATTGTTAATGGAAAAAAATCAACTGCAACAACCGATAATAATGGTTATGCATCAGTTAAAATTAACTTGCCTCCAAAAGCAAAGGCATATGCAGTATCTGCTACTTGTTTTGGAGTAAAGAAAACAAATAAGGTAACTGTCAAAAGCATTGTAGCTGCTAAAAATATGAATGTTAAAAAATCAGCAAAAACAGTTAAGATCAAAGTAACTTTGAAAAAAGTAAATAACAAATACCTTAAAGGTAAAAAGGTTAGCTTAAAATTAAATGGCAAGACTTATAATGCCAAAACCAACAAAAAGTGTTGCAACATTCACAATCAAAAAGAATGATATTAAAAAACTTAAAGTCGGAAAAAAATACACCTACAAGGTTACTTATGGAAAAGATGTGGTGAACAAAAAAATCACAATAAAAAAATAATCTAAGGTGGTGTTTTTTCATGAATCTTAAAAATAACTCAATTATTTTCATTTTGCTTTTATGCATAATTTTAAGCATGAGTGTTGCATCAGCAAATGAAGATGTTAATGACAATATCACAGTTACAGAAGATATTCCATCTGATGATATTGAAATTCCTTGTGATGATTACTCACAGGACGAAATTTCATTAGAAAAAGATAAAAATAATACATTAACCTCAGACATCGAATCTGATGAAGAACTCTCAGAATCTAATCTATTGCAAAGCGGGGATGATGAAATCGTTGTTAATGATTGGGATGAACTGCAGTATTACTGTTCTTTAACAGATAAGGATTATACGCTCAGATTAAAGGAGAATACAAATTTCTATCCTTCTGATCTTCGAGATATTAATAAACAAATCAGGGTCAACAATAATGTGAAGATTATCGGAAGTGAAGGTTCATATTTCGGAGATACTCATCCTGCTGGTGAAAACTACATTGATGATGGGGATTATATCAGTTATATGCCTATTGTCGTTCCAGATGGAAGCGGAATAGGCATTACCCTAGAAAATATCACCTTCAAATGGATTTACACAATATACAATCCTGATGCTGTTTTCCTTCAAATGGGTGGAAATGCATATAATGAGATTAGGAATTGTGTTTTTGAAAACATTAACCTTGCTTTAGGACATTCCAGCATTGTATATCTTAAAAAAGGAGATGCACTTTTGGAAAACTGTTCCTTTGTCAACTGTACCACTGATTTCGGATGTGTCAGTGTATATGATCCAAATGCTTTTAGAACTGCCCGTATGGTTGTCAGGGATTGTTATTTTGAGAATAATTATGCCAGAACAGAACCGGGCTGTATCAACAATTGCGGTGTTTTAACTGTTTACAATACTACTTTTTATAAGAACAGGGCTTCTGTTTGGGCAGGTGCAATTCACACTCACTACAGTGCAAATACCACTATTTATGACTCTAATTTCACTGATAATGTTGCCGGCTGGAATGGTGGTGCAATATACACCTATAGTTATCTGACAATCTACAATACAATTTTTGCTGGCAATAACTGTACCACCAACAATGGTGGGGGTGCGATTGGAGCATGTAAGCATGTATCTGCACCGCATATTTATGTTGAAAATTCATTATTTGAAAACAATGCGAATAACTGTTGGGGATTGGATGAATTGTCCACTACAGGTACTGGTCGTGGAGGTGCAATTTCCTTGATGGATGAAGGTTCTATCGAGGTTAGAAATACAACTTTCATTGCCAACAGCGCATCTATAGGTACTGCGATTTGTGCTATTGAGGCCGGAAGTTACGGATCACCTGACATTTATATAATAAACAATACTTTCATCAATCATACACGTGCCGGTGATGTTTTAAATCTTCGTGTTGCGGGAACAGCATTAAAGGTTTCCAACAATAAGTATCTTGGAAATTCCATTGAATTTTCAAATCTGAATCTAACCACTGTCAGTGCAGGTAATGATAAAGCAACATTGAAGATTACAGCTAAACTGTCACATCCTTCATTTTATGACAGGGACATTTTAGACAGGACTCTTTATGATGTTTATGTTAATGGAAATTATGTTAAAACCGTAAATTCGACTGTTTTTGATTTGGAGTTTGGTGATTTGGATATTTGTGATGTCTATGTCATTCCAACCATTTCCAATGTCAAGTCAAATGAGTTAACATTGGTAAGTACCCGTGAGTATGTATTTGTTTCTCAAAGTTTAGGTAGCGACACCAACAATGGAAGTTCAAGAGAAAATCCTGTAAAAAGCATTAAAAGAGCTTTGGAACTTGCTTCAAGCGGTGGAAACATATTGATTATGGATGGGGAATTCAGCGAATCCCTTTCTGTTGGCTATGATATCACCATTAAAGGTGAAGGAAATTCAACATTTACCGATGGAGCTTCATTTACGGTTAATGCCAATAATTTCACTATTAAAAACATGAATATTAATAAGTTAACTGGGGATTCATTTATCAAACAAAGTAACGGAAATCTTATTATCAACAATTGTGTTTTCACAGACAATAATGTAAATAGAATCATAGAGGCCAATAATGCAGTGATTTCCAATTCAATATTCAATAATAATGATGCAGTCCTGGTTAAAAGCAATAATTTTACAAGCATTAGAAACTCCATTCTATTGAATAATACAGGAATCATCGAAGGCATTGGCAGTTATGATTTGGATTATAATTGGTGGGGAAACACCAAAGATGATGTAGCCAAACCAAATAATCTAAATATCAATAATTGGTTGGTTTTAAATGCTACAACTAGTGTGAGTTCTTTGGAGTATGATCAGGCAGCTTCAGTATTGTTTGAATTCTATTTAAACAATAACACCAAATATGGCTACCTGCCTGTAATCGATTTAGATTTAATCTCTTTAAATGGTATTTCAAGTGAAAATATCACAACTCCGGGATCAAAAATTTCATTCAGATTAACTGAATTAGATAATGCCAGTTTGACTGCAAAATATAACAATATTGAAACTACAATTAATTTTGAATTTTTAAAATCAAATCCAAACATTAACATTATAACCAAAGATATTATGGTGGGGGATAATTTAACAGTTCAGATTACTGCTCCCGGTGATGTGAAGGGCAATCTAACAGTTACTATTGGAAATCATTCTCAGACAAAAGATATTTCAAACTCAAACATTTTCACATTCAATGGTTTAAAGGCGGATAGTTATGATGTTACTGTCACTTATTCCGGTGATGAAAAATACCTCTCACAACTTAAGAATGCTCAAGTAAGCGTTTTGAAATACAATTCAATAACTAATCTGGAAATCGGCACAATCGAAGTTGGAGAAGATGTGATTTTAACAATAACAACTAATGGTGATGCCACAGGTAATGTAACTCTCTACATCAATAAGGATGTTCACACATTGCTGCTGAATAATTCCATTGCCAATTATACCATGAAAAATGTTGTCAGGGGCGATTATGCAATAAAGGCAATCTATAATGGTGATGATAGGTATCTCACAAGCAGCATGTCCACTAAAATCGAAGTGGACAACTTAAACTCATCAATGAAGATAACTGCTGGGGATATTGTTTATGGTGAAGTTGCATTTGTTCAAGTCATCTTAAACGATAATGCGACAGGTAATGTTACAGTAACAATTGATGGTGTGTCCAATACTTCAGAAGTGATTGACGGTAAAGTCAATATTTCCTTAGCCGATTTAAATGCAGGTATTGATAAGCTAATCAATGTTTTTTATACTGGTGATGATACATACTTTAATAAAACAGCATATGCCAATTTCACTATCAACAAGGCGAATTTAACTTTCACTATTGATTCCAGTGACATTAAAATCGGTCAGGATGCTGTTGTGCATATAAGAGTCCCTCCAAAAACTGAGGGCACTTTTAGAATCGGAGAAGACGTAATTAATATTCCGTTATCTGGTGATGTATATTATACATTATCCGATTTGGAAATTGCCGAATATGAAATTACTGCAATTTATAACGGAAACAATTATAATACAATAGCAAATTCCACTTCATTTACTGTTAGTGAATATCCTCATCCTCAATGGGCAAATAATGGTGGAAATAGTGAAAATACAGCTAAATCACCATATGAAAGCCAAATTAACGGAAAAATAGCAACAGTCATCAATATTGGTAGTGAAATAGTTAATGATATTGTAATTGATAGCGAAGGCAATATTTACGTTGTAACTGCTGAGGCAATATATTCTTTTGACAAATCCGGAAATCAGAGATGGTTTTATGCATCAGAAAGTATGGAAGGTAATTTTTCAGGCCTTGCAATAGGCCGTGACGTAATCGTTTCACCAAGATCAGGAGACACACTCTATTTCATTAACCAGCATGATGGAACTAAATACGGATCTTCAAATATCTATCAGGCATCAAGTGCCTTTGCTCCAGTTATAGATAAAAATGCTAATTTATATGTTGTAAGCGAATATCAGGTTTCAACAGGCTCATATAATCTGGTAATTGTTCCATATAAATCCTGGGCCATAGGAGGTGCCATCAAACTGCTTAGTTTAGGCGGCAATAAACCTATAGCCTCACCTGTTTTGAATGATAATATTCTGGTTGTGTTATGTGAAAATAGATTGGTTGTTTATGATTTAAAGACTTCAAAATCCCTTTTCATAAAATCAGGTAATTATATTAATGTTCGCCCAGTTATAGGTGAAGGCAATGTTGTTTATGCTGTTTTAGGAGATTCCATTGTTGCTTATGCCAATACTGGTTCACAATTATGGAGGACAAAAGTAGCAGGCAATGTAAACCAATTGATTTTAGATTCAGATGAAGGGTTATACGCTGTCAATGGAAATGGTAATTTGTATAAATATGGTCTTGTAGACGGTTCAGAATCTTTAATTTCTGATTTGAATGTTTCATCCGGCGTTTTGATTGGTAATAACGGTAATCTATATTTCGCTTGCAATAATATATTCTATGAAATTGACGACCGTGGAAATGTTTTATGGAAATGTGATGTTGGAAGTGAAATCATAGGCAATCCTGTAATGGATAGTGAAGGGATAATTTATATTCGAACTTTAGATGATAGGATTTATGCTTTAAGTCAAGGCGATTTGAAGGATTCCAACTTGAGTGTTGAAGTTAAAGATAATGTCATGACCATAACTTTGGACTCTGAAGCTACCGGAAATGTTTCATTTAATGTTGGCGGAATTTCCTATAATGAAATAATTTCAGATGGAAAAATAGTCAAATCATTGTCTGATTTGTCACCTAAGAATTATCAAGTAAATATTGCTTATTCCGGTGATAAGAGATTTAATGGCGGTGTTTTCGGTGCTGATTTTACCATTAAGTCTAGTGCGGGCATGGATATTGTTTCCAGTGATAAAAATTCAGTTTCAATTAGCCTTCCAAGTGATGCAAAGGGCAATTTGGCTCTGGTAATCGGCAATCGTAATTATGTTCAAAAGTTAGTTAATGGCAAAGCATCAATTCAGGTTTCAGGCTTGTCCGAAGGCAATTATAATGTGAGAATAATATATTCCGGTGATGACAAGTATTGTTCATTTGATAAGAATTTCACAGTGGCATTTGTCAATCCTAAATTGACAGGCAATGCAATTAGCATGCTTTATACAAGTGGATCTTACTTTAAGGTCAGATTAACACAAAACAATTTGCCTTTAGCCGGCAAATCAGTAGTATTTACAGTCAATGGCAATAAAGTTTCTGTTAAAACCGATAATAACGGGTATGCTTCTCTTAAAATTACTTTGCCTCCTAAAACCTACACTGTTAGTGCAATCTATGGCAATGTCAAATTATCTAAAAAGGTTACTGTCAAAAGCATTATTGTAGCTAAAAATTTAAATGTTAAAAAGTCTGTAAAATCCTTAAAAATTAAAGTATCCTTGAAGAAAGTTAACAATAAATATCTTAAAGGCAAAACAGTTGCTTTAAAATTCAATGGTAAAACATACAAGGTTAAAACTAATAAAAAAGGTGTTGCGACTTTCACTATCAAGAAAAGTGTTTTAAATAAGCTTAAAGTAGGTAAGAAGTATACTTATAAAGTCACTTATCTGAAGGATAGTGTCAATAGGAAAATCACTGTTAAAAAATAGGGGTTGTTGTTGAGTTCCGTTTAAATGGAGATAGTAGTTATGGATTTAAAATCATTGTGTTTTGTTATCCTTTTGCTTTTATTATTGGGAGTTAACTGCGTAGATGCAGGTGAGGTTGACGATAACATTACTTTAACGCATGAAGATGTGGATTTGGAGTTGTCCGATGATTCCTTAAAAAGTGATGTCGTCTCCAGTCTGGATGATTCAGGGGATTGTCCAGAAAGTGATGTAGTTGATGCAGTCAGCAATTTAAATGCTTCTGATGAGTCTTTGGAAAGTGAAGTGGATGAAATCATAGTCAGCGATTGGGATGAACTGCAGTATTACTGTTCTTTAACAGATAAGGATTATACGCTCAGATTGAAGGAAAATACTGTTTTTTATCCTTCTGATTTTGATGATGTAAACAAGCAAATCAAAATCAACAATAACGTTAAAATCATTGGCAGTCAGGGTTCATATATTGGTGATGTCGCTCCTATTGAGGGAACTTATGAAGATAATATGGACCGTTATGTCAAATACGCTCTTATTGTTGTTCCTGAAAACAACGGATGCGGCATGAGTGTTGTAAATCTTACTTTTAAATGGGTTCATACATTAAACACCAATGCCGGATTGGTCATGGATTTGGCAGGTAACCGGGAGTATGAGTTTGATAACTGTATTTTTGATGGTATTCAGTCCATGGCAGGTTCTGCATCTATTATGCATGTTAGGAAAGGCAAGGCGATTTTGAACAATTGTTCCGTCATCAATTGTACAGTTGCCAAAGGGTGCATTAACGTTTACAGCAGGCAATCTGTGATTTTGAGGGATTGCTATTTTGCATATAATTATGGCTATGAGCATTCCACCTGTGTCATGAACTGGGGTAAGCTTCTAATTTACAATACTAAATTTTATAAGAATCGTTCTCAGGCTTGGGCAGGGGGCATAACCACTTACGGTGAGGGCAACACAACAATATATGATTCCAATTTCACTGATAATGTTGCAGGATGGAACGGTGGAGCATTGTATGTTTATAATATCGTAAATATCTATAATACTGTTTTTGTTGGAAATAACTGTACCACCAACAATGGTGGCGGTGCTATTGGGGCTTGCCAGTACAGTGGTATTCCGAGATTGTATGTTGACGGCTGTTTGTTTAAGGACAATAACAATAACTGCTGGGCTTTGGATGAGCTTTCCACTACCGGTACAGGTCGTGGAGGGGCGATTTCTTTTATGGATGTCGGATCCATTGACATTAGAAATTCCCTGTTCATTGCCAACAGCGCATCTATTGGTACTGCAATCTGTGCCTGGGAAGCCGGAAGTTACGGATCACCCGATATTTATATCACAAATAACACTTTCATCAATCATACCCGTGCGGGGGACGTTTTGAATGTTAAGGTGATTGGAACTGCCTGCAAGATTTCAGGAAATCATTATATTGGAAATTCCATTGAATTTTCCTATCTGAATCTAACCACTGTCAATGTAGGTAACGATAAGGCAACATTGAAGATTACAGCTAAAATGTCACATCCTTCATTTTATGAATCAGATATTTTGGACAGGACTCTTTATGATGTTTATGTTAACGGCAGGTATGCTAAAACGGTAAATTCAACTGTTTTTGATTTGGAGTTTGGTGATTTGGACATCTGCAGTGTCTATGTCATTCCGACAATTTCCAATGTCAAGTCTAATGAATTGACATTGACAAGCACACGTGAATATGTTTTCATATCTAAAAGCAATGGGGATGATAACAACAATGGAAGTTCAAGGTCAGCACCGGTCAGGTCTATTGGAAAGGCTATTGAACTGGCAAGGACTTGTCAAAACATCATTCTTTTGGATGGGGACTTTTCTGAAAACATTGTCCTGGACTATGATTTGACCTTGAAAGGTGAAAACGATGCCAAGCTAACTAATTTAACATTATTCAACAATAATGCAGTGTTGAGTTTGAAGAATCTGGAAATTTCCAATCTCTCCGGCAATCTGATTGTGGGAGGCAATGTTTCCCTTTCCAATTGTATTGTTCAAAATAATCAAAAAGAGGTTGTTTTCAATGCAAGTAATATTGAAATTTCGAATTCAATTATTTTAGATAATCTGAATGTTGCAGTCTGCGATTACATTAATGTAAAAGATTCTATTTTACTGAATAACATAAATCTTGTGGATGCCAAATCCTATGATTTGAACTGCAACTGGTGGGGATCCACTTTAGAAAATTACCAAATCCAACCATATGAAGACATTGATGCCTGGTTGGTTTTAAATGCTACAGCCAGCACTCGTGATTTGGAAATCAATCAAGTGGCATCAGTCAGTGTTGCATTTTATCTGTTTAAAAACAGTACTTCAACCAAATATAATTTCAGGGATATTGAATTAAGTGTCATGCAGGTAAATGGCAGTTCCGTTAATTCGACCCTGTCCAATTCCAATGTCTACTTCATGTTGACTGCATTGGGCGATGGTGAGTTGACTTTCAGTTATGAATCCGTTTCAACTTCCGTCAGGTTTAATTTCATCAAATCCAATCCGGATATTCACATTTCAAGTGATAATATCATGTTCGGTGATGATTTAATCGTTAAAGTTAACCTGCCAGATGATTTGTCTGGAAATGTCACTGTCAAAGTCGCCAATGTCACTCAAACGCAATCTGCTAATGGAAATTTGCTTTTCAACTTCACTGATCTTAAAGCGGATGACTATGTGATAACTGTCGTTTATTCAGGTGATGAAAAGTATTTGGACAAGATAATCCAATCTCCGGTTAATGTTTCTAAGTATGAATCATTCACTCTTTTAACAATCGGGGAAATTGTAGTCGATGATGATTTGCTTTTAACAGTCACAGCACCATCAGACTCTAAAGGCAATGTCACAATAACAGTCAACGATAATACTGTAACTTTACAGTTAAACGATTCCAAGGCAAATTACACCATTAAAAATATCAGACGTGGTGATTATAGAATCACTGCTGTTTATAATGGTGATGATAAGTATCTCACAAGCAGGGATTACAGATTCATTGAGGTTGATAATCTCATTTCTTCCATGAGCGTTCATGTTGAGGATATTGTTTATGGCGGTGCAGTCATTGTTGAAGTCATCCTAAATGATAATGCAACAGGCAATCTAACTGCAGTAATTGGCAAAATCGCCAATTCAAGCATTGTAAAAGACGGCAGGGCAAATATTACTCTTTTAGGCGTTGAAGCCGGATTTAAAGAAGTACATGTCTTTTACACTGGTGATGACACTTATTTCAACAGGACTGAATCTGCATCATTTACAATCAGCAAGGCTGATTTGACCTTTGAGATATCATCAGCAGATATCATGATTGGCCAGGATGCAGTGATATTCATTAAAGTCCCGGCTAAAACCACAGGCAATTTTACAATTAATGGTGATATAATAGCAATTCCCTTATCCGGTACCATAAGCTATATCATCCCTGATTTGGAAATCGGTGACTATGACATCACTGCAGTTTATCAGGGCAATAACTATAATATGGTTTCAAATTCCACTTCATTCAGTGTTCTGGAATATCCGAAAGACCAATGGCCGAACAGTGGCTTTGATGCAAAAAACACCGGCAAATCGCCATATGCCAGTTCAAGCAATGGGGAAATATTGTTTACAATACCTGTTAATGAAACTATTGTCGGTGATGTTTTAATCGATAATGAGGGCAATATCTACTTTTCAACAGTTGATGCAGTCTATTCTTTTACAGGTGAAGGTGTTTTGAGGTGGAATTTCACCAATAGGGATGTTATCGGTAATTTTTCAGGCATTTCCATGAGTCGTGAGGTTGTGGTTGTTCCAAAATCCGGAGACACATTGTTTTTCATCAATCAGAAAACAGGTGAAAAATACGGTTCTTCCAATTTCTATCAGGGGTCAAGTATTTTTTCACCAATAATGGATGATAAGGCAAATATCTATATTTCAAGCGAATATCAGGTTACAAGCGGTTCTTATAAACTTGTGATTATTCCGTTTAGGTTGTGGGAGTTTGGTGGAACTCCAACTATACTTGATTTGGGTAAAAACGCTCCTCTAACATCTCCGGTAATCGGGGAGGATATTATTGTTGTCCTGACAGATTCCAGATTGTGGGTTATTGATGCCAAGACATTAAAAACCAGATTCATCAAATCAGGTGATTGGGGGGCTGTTCGTCCTGTTGTAAATGAAAATATTGTCTATGCGGTTTTGGGTGATTGTGTTGTTGCATATTCACTGACCGGATCTCAGTTGTGGAAAACCAAGATAATCGGCGGTGCAGGCAATCAATTATTGTTGGATTGCGAGTTCTTATACGCTACAAATTCCAGAGGCAACCTTTACAGGTATGATCTTTCAAATGGTAAGGAATATCTGGTTTCCAGTTTAAGCATCACTTCAGGTGTTTTGATTGGTTTAAATGATACTTTATACTTTGGCTGTGATAATCTGTTCTATGCAATCGATTCAAAAGGTGGTGTATTGTGGAAATCCGATTTGGGATCTAAAATCACAGGAAGTCCTGTCATGAGCATGGACGGAACAATATATGTGACAAGCGAGGACAATAAGGTCTTCACATTAGCCCATGATGATTTAAGGGATGTGAATATGGAAGCGGAATTCAATGACAATACATTGACAGTTACATTGGACAGTCAGGCTACTGGTCACGTTTCATTTACAGTGAATGGTTTAACCTATAATGAAACAGTAACTAACGGTAAGTTGACTAAATCAATTCCTAATTTAAATGCTGGCAGTTATAATGTCAATGTTGTCTATTCAGGTGATTTGAGGTTCAACGCTTCAATCAAAATTGTTTCATTCACAATCAAGGCGGCCCCTCAGGTAAATGTTCCAGCATCAAGTGGAAATGACGTTACCATTTCACTTCCAAGCGATGCAACTGGAACAGTTACAGTTCAGGCTAACGGCAAGACATACACCAAGGATTTGGTCAACGGTAAGGCTACAGTTACATTGCCTGACGGCAACTACAATGCTGTCATAACCTATTCCGGTGATGATAAGTACGATGGCTTTACAATCACCAAGAGGGTTAGTGTCAAAAAGCCTGTTGTCAAGAAGGCTTCCAAAATCACAGCCAAAAAGAAAACCTTCAAGAAATCCTTGAAAACCAAAAAGTACACTGTAACCCTGAAGTCAGGCAAAACTCCAATCAAGAAAGTTAAATTGATCATTAAGATTGGCAGGAAAACATTCAAGGCCACCACAAACGCCAAGGGTAAGGCCACCTTCAAAATCAAGAAGCTTACCAAGAAGGGCAGATACACTGCAAAGGTCACCTTCAAGGGAAACAAGTACTACAAGGCCACAACCAAAAAAGTCAAAATAGTTTTGAAATAGGGAAATTTTAATTTCTCTATTAATTTATTTTTTTCAATCTACATGTCTCACATAAAATCATGATGATTTCCCAACATCTTAAACCTATTTTATTACTCATTAATTTTAACACATATTCTCTTCAACCAATCTCATTTTAATAAAACAAATATTTCATATTATTGAACTTGTTTGCATTGCCATTTGCTCCCTTGATTTAACATATAAAATCATTTTTAAGATATTTTTCATTTTTTTGTTAAGTATAAACAAGGTTCATCATTTTTGTTTTTCATCAATTATATTGAAAAGTTTTTTATATTTTATTAAATAAACTATAATTTAGAATATTTTAATGAGATGGAAATATGAATAATTTCCAAAGAATTTTCATAGTTTTCTTGGCTATAATTTGCTGCATGTCGATTTCACAGGCATGTGCAATGGATGTTGATTGCAATCGCACTTGTGGCAGTTTGGATGAGGGTGTTGTTTTAAATGATGCTGAAATTGATGTTAATGATTCATTAAACATTAACAATGATTTGATTGCTTCTTCTAATTATGATTCTCCTTCGGTTGATTATGGTGAAGGTTACTATAATCAGAGTAACTTGACTGTAATGTTAAATGTTAACGGTGCAAGTTCAGTCAGTTATAGTTGGGATAATGTCAGCTGGTTTGAATCAAACCAATCTGTTTCTTTTGTTTTAAATCAGGGGATTTATGATTTATATTATGCTGGTGATGGGGAAATATGCTGTCAGCATTATGTTGTTGACTGTGAAACTCCTGTAGTTTCAAGTAACTTTCAATCAGATTTATATTATAATCCTATTCAGGTAAGCTTATCTTCAATAGATAATTTGGATGTTAATCCAAGAATTTATTATACTGTTGATGGTTCTGATCCGTTAGAGAATGGTATTTTATATCATGGGTTAATTAATATTTCACAGACCACTAGTTTGAAGTTTTATGCGGAAGATTTCGGAGGATTGAGAAGTCCAATTGTTCGTTATAATTATATTTTTGCACGTGTGGGGAATATAAACTCTGGAAAGGGTTTTAGAACAATACAGGCCGCTATTGATGACAATGACACGGTTAACGGTGATGTCATATATATTGGTCCATATATATTTTATGGACCAATTTACATAACAAAATCATTGTCATTAATTGGCAGGGGAAATCCGGTTATCACATTAAAAGACAACTATCCAACTATCAATTATCCTGGAGGTTATTATAATCAGTCTAATTTGACTATTGAATTAAGCATTCAAGAAGATGAATACCTGTGGTATAGTTGGGACAATATTGATTGGATTCAGTCATTTGATTCTATTAATTTCACGTTGACTATTGGAGTTTATGATTTATATTATGAATGCGGAAGCGAAGTAGTTCATCAACATTATGTAATTGATGATGAACCTCCATTAGTATGGACTAATTACTATACAGATTTATATTCGTCTCCTATTTTGGTAAATTTGTCCAGTTCGGATAATTTAGATAATAATCCTAAAATCTATTATACTGTTGATGGTTCTGATCCATTGGAGAATGGTATTTTATATCAGGGGTTAATTAATATTTCACAGACCACTAGTTTGAAGTTTTATGCTGAAGATTTGGGAGGTTTGAGAAGTTCAATCGTTTGTTATAATTATATTTTTGCACGTGTGGGAAATATAAACTCTGGAAAGGGCTTTAGAACAATACAGGCAGCTATTGATGACAATGATACTGTAGATGGTGATGTTATTTATATAGGTCCGGGCATATTTTATGGACCAATCTATCTAACAAAATCCGTATCATTAATTGGCAGAGGAAACCCAATCATTACACTAAAAGAGATTTATCCTACCATTAATCATCCTGGCGGCTGTTATAATCAGTCTAATTTGACTATTGAATTAAGCATTCAAGAAGATGAATATCTGTGGTATAGTTGGGATAATATTGATTGGATTCAGTCATTTGATTCTATTAATTTCACATTGCCTATTGGAGTTTATGATTTATATTATGAATATGGAAGCGAAGTAATGCATCAACATTACGTAATTGATAATAAAGCTCCATTAGCGTGGTGTAATTATTATTCAGATTTATATTCCAATCCTATTTTAGTAAACTTATCCTGTTGGGATAATTTAGATAATGATACAAAGATTTATTATACAATTGATGGATCAAATCCTCTGACTAATAGTATTTTATATTCAAATTCAATAAATATAACCTCAACAACTTGCCTAAAGTTTTATGCAGAAGATTTCGCAGGCCTTAAAAGCAATGTCATTACTTGCAATTACATTTTTGATAATGTTGCCAACATCAATTCAGGAAAAGGATTCAATACAATACAATCAGCCATTGATGATGTGGATACTCATGATGGAGACACAATAAAAGTAAAAGAAGGATTATATCAAGAACACGTTACCATTAATAAACATTTGAACCTGATTGGTTACAATGCAACCCTAAAAGGTTCATCATCCGTTAATCCGGTCATT
Source organism: uncultured Methanobrevibacter sp. (assembly GCA_902794475.1). Lineage (GTDB taxonomy): Archaea > Methanobacteriota > Methanobacteria > Methanobacteriales > Methanobacteriaceae > Methanocatella. The sequence goes on from CADBHR010000004.1 coordinate 14,056, forward strand.
GGAGTTACAAATGCTGGAAGCAACAGTATTGTATACGGTTTTAATATTGTCAATTCCACTTTTGGCGTTGTCATTTTAAATGCATGCAATGTTTCAATAATGGGTAATACTTTTTTAAATCTTCACAGTTCCATTGAAACAGATGGGGATGTGAATTCATTAATTGCATACAATACAATTGATTGTGACCATTATATTGGAGGAATGTCCGGTTTCACAATTAGAAAGTCAGATAATTTAACAATATTCAACAATACAATTTCACTAAACTCCAATGATGATTCTGTAGGCATTATCATCACGGATGGCACTTCCGATAATATTTCAATAACCAAAAATAAAATATTAAGTAAAAATTCTTTAAAGGGCATTGGTGTGTATGTGACCTGCTCAAATATCTCCATAGAGCATAATACCATATCTAATTTTACTGCTGCTTTAGTTATATCCTCATCCAATTCATCAATATATAATAATTGTTTAAATGATAATGGTTATGGATTATTTTTACGTCGTTCCATAAACAATACCTATAAATCAAACAATATCTTTAATAATCTTTATGGTGTTTTTTTACATCATGCTCTTGAGTCTCATGATGATTCATTTTATTTGAACCGTTTATGTGATAATTATTATTATGATTTCTTCTCACAGGCAACCTGCACTTATGACATTGGCGATAATTGGTGGGGCGATAATACTCCAATGATTTCAACTAACCAGTATGTGCTTGCCAATGTGTTTAATGCTACTGGAAATTTAATTATGAATTCATGGATTGTGATGAATCTTTTTTCAGCATCATATACCATTGATGACAATAGTTTTGTTCAAAGAGCACAATTCTATCTGGACATGACCTGCAATAACATAGGTGGGGATTTATCATATGAGGGTTATCTTCCGGATGGTTTGGAGGCATTGATTTACTGCTTTAATAATGATGCAAATTACAAATATAATGTTAGTTACTTAAAACAGGGAAAAGCCTTTGTTGATTTTGAGTTAAGTGATTTATTCTGCAATTGGGAAAACATATATGTTGTTTCACATTTGGATTATGGAAACGTTACCCGCACATTCAATAAAAAAGCCACAATCGACATTACTTTATTTTCATCAGCCGAAGATGTTGATACTGAATGGTTTGTAAACTACACCACTTCCATTGATTTTACTGATAATATTTATTGGATTACTGTTAGCTGGTCTGAAACCACACTATACTCAGGCACAATCAATCTGATTGTCAACGGAGAAATCATCCAATCATTTAACATCACCAATCTCTTTTATCAGACTTATAAGAATAATTATAGTAGCAATGTTTTTGAAGCCATTAAGTTTTTAAATAATGTTTTTGCAAGTATGAAAGAGGGAGTATGGCAACCTAATGGATATTATGATAGTTTTGCGGAGTATGCAGGCATTGACCCTGCAGATGATGAACTGGTTTATTCCACTTTCCTGAATTATCTTCAATTAGCATATAATTTAACTGACGATGAATTAAATTTTGTTCACACCCATAAAATGCTTTTTATTGACATGATTGAGACACACATTGACTATCATGGTGATATTACACCTGACATCAATTTTGAATATGGTGGATGTAATGTTTTGTTGTCACCTCCGTCTGGTTATGTAGACCGTATAAGTAATATTTATTATACTGACATTGAGGATGAGAATAATGAAAGCATTGGATATGAAGGTATGCGCAGTTTTGCAATAGCTAAAAGCAATGTGACAGATGATGATTTAAGGTACTGGTTGAATCAAAAGGAATATTATGCTCCTGGTTTGATGAAAGCTGCTTATGGTACTTTTTTAACTCCTTTGCTTGTTATTTATGAAAATGATCGTGTGGCTGATGATGCGGCTGAAAAATTTAATGTGACTTGGAGTCGTATCAGTCCAGTTTGTGTTTCACTATGCAATGACTATAATTGCTTGTATATTACAGGAGAGTCTGATCATCTTATGGGTCGTGAAGCCATAGGAAACAGTAGTAGTGTTTGGAAGTTTAACTTTGCAACCAGTTTTAGCTTCAGTCTAGTGGAGCAGTTGGTTGGAAATAATGTCTGGAATACTACTGTGATTGGAAGTGTTACTTTAGGTTTGCTTGAAAGTTATCTGAATAATGAAACTTTAGAGATAATTACCGGCAGTGGTTATACAGTCATTAAGCGTGAAGGCGATAATGGTACTTTGTTGATTTTAGAGGATGAAACAGGCATTGTACACGATTACTTTAGTTTTTATGGTTTATTGGGAACAATGCCATGTTACCATGATGATGTTAGTGATGATACTTGGGGTTATGGGGATAGTATTTTAGATAAATTAAGTGAGGAGTATAAAGATTTAAAGAATATTTTTAGTATCAGTATTTTGTCTTCAGTGTTTGTTGAAGGAGGAGCCGTGGTTTTAGAAGGGGTAACTGGTCTTTCATTAGGAGCTGCTGCACTCATTGCCATTCCATTATTTATTATTCTTTGCCCTGATGAGGCAAATGAACTTTGGAAAGAATTATGTTATTTAGTAAATCCAAACTATAAGGATTATCCGAATATTACAATTTATGAAGGAATTGATTATAATACTCAAAAATTATTTGATAAACCTCCTGTAATTTTAGTATTGAATGGCCAATCATTAGATGAATATATTATTTCACATTATAAATCAAATCCAAATCCTAAAAAAGATAAGCAAACAATTAAAAATTACAATGCTAAATTAAATCATGATAAAAATATGAATTTACCACTTTATTTCACTGCGGTTGGAGGAGATTCTGATGATTCTGATCCTGGAAATTGGACTAATGTTGGAAAATATGTTAAAGATATTTTAAATGATTTTAATTCATTAGAAACAACTTCTGAAAAGGTTACATTCTTAAAATCTCATCTTCATGAATTATTAACATTATCTTTAGCTGTAGAAGCTTCTGAATCGATATTTGTTATTATTTATTCATTAATAATTTGGTTATTAAATCATATGGACGAATAGGGAAGTTAAATCAAATGTTTAAAAAACGTATGTCTAATAATTTACTTAAAAAAGCAGAATATTATTCTGATAGGTTTGAAAATGAAAAGGCAATTAATTATCTTGATAAACTTCTAATCATTGATGGAAATAATATTGATGGTTGGTTGTTGAAGGGTTTGTGCCATGCATTTCTATTTCAAAAGGAAGAGTCGTTCAGATGCTTTGATAAGGCCTTAAAAATAGATTCCAATAATTTGAATGTTCATCTCAAAAAAGGGGTGGCTTGTTATCATATGGGGGAATATGAATTGGCAATCGATTCGTTCAATCAGATAATAGAACATATTCCGGATGAAACTTTCTCATTGAATAAAATCGGATCATGTTACCTCTATTTGGAAAAGTATGATTTGGCTTTGAGCTATTTCAATAAGGTTTTGGAGATTGACAGTGAAGATTCTGACGCTTTGCTTAATATGGGATTATATTACAATGATTTGGAAATGTATGATGATGCTTTAATCTACTTGGATAAATGTATTGAAATCCAACCGAATGACGGAGCCGCATTATTGCAGATGGCAAACATCTATAAAAACAAACAGGATTATCATAATGCATTGAGATATGTCAATCAGGCTCTTGGCCAAAATCCTAATGATTTGATGCTTCAATTAACAAAAAATCTGCTATTGTCCAATATTGGTGAATTTGAAGAATCAGTAAAGGGATTTAAAAGTATTTCACTAGAAGGCATTGATAATTATGGTTTAATAAGCATGTACTATATTTATTATGGCCAAGCTTTGCAGACAATGGGAAAGAATGATGATGCGTTAGGACTGTATGATGAGTATTTGACTGAATATGATCGGTTTCCTAAAGATGGGATTATTGCTGAAAGGGATAAGGTTTTAGGCCAAATGCATTAAGATTTTAATTGGCAAGTATAACTTGCAGTTGTTATTTTATTTTTAGAATAATATTGATTTCACTATATAATGTTGTATTTATTGTTTAAAATTGATTTTGCCTTATTTTTAACTTCAAATTAAAAAATAATTAATTTTAAATACTTTAAAAATTATAATATTTATTATCTCTGCATGTGATGAAAAGAATTTGATGCAGTTATATAATCAAGATTTTTTTTCTAAAAAGAGGTTGTAATGAAATGGAATGCGCTTCAACAAAAGCTTATGGATTGAATATTAATGATTTTTTAAGAGAGGAATTTCTTGACAAGCTTGGATGCGAGTTTGGAGATAAGGATGTTGATGTTGTTACATTACAGATTGCTCTTTCAGCTGACATTGCAAGGAATACGCATTAAATGTGTCATTTGCCGATTTGATGGAACATGTCTAATCAAATAGTTATGAATAAAATTTTCGATTTGATAGAACATGTTCGATTCAATCGAACAGTTATTATTCAATAATTTTAAATATCATGTTTTATAAAATAGAATATGTTCGATATTAAGGAACATGTCCAATTAAAAAAATTATATGGGGTTGTTTAAAAATGAAGATAATGCCGGTTTCAATGCCGAAGGATATAGACAAATACTTTTTCAACAGGGTGAAGGATATCAACATGATAAATACTCAGCTGTCAACGGTCCGATTAGATATTCCCCCTCAACTGTTGATTACAGGATATCGTGGTGTGGGCAAGACATTTCTTCTTAAAAAGGTATTGAATGACCAAAGCGAGGACATACTGACCTCATTCATTGACATATCCGAAATTGTCGGAAGGCAAAAGGGAAACCTCACCGAGGAGAAGGTGCTTAAGGAAATCTTGAATTCCATAAACGAAACAATGTCTAAAGACAAGAAATCATACAAAAAATGGATTGATAAGATAACCGGACATGTCAAAAGACTGCAATTGAAAAATTATGATTTTCCGGGAGATGCGAATATAATGGACATACCGATTCCAGTAATCCATGACAATTATGACAAGCTTTCCAAATTTGTAATGGAGCTTCCCCAAAAAATCGTTGATGAGTCAAAAGACATAAAAGGATATATAATAGTAATCGATGAGTTCCAACTATTAAAAAACGTTAAAAAACCTGATGCATTCTTTTGGCTAATCAGAAGCTTTGTTCAAAAGCAGTTCAATGTAGGTTATGTCTTCACAGGTTCCGTTTCAAAAACTTCAGATATAATCAACATGATCAACGGTCAGGAAGGAGCATTCGGAGGAAGATTGATACAGATAAATATCGAGCCGTTCACAGCTGACGAGACAAGAAGATACATCGAGGAAAAATCAAATAACTTAAAATTCACAAATGAGGGTTTCGAAAGATTTTACGCATGCACACGAGGAATCCCTCTGTATATAAATAGTCTCTCATCAGTTCTGCCTAACAACACAATATGTGATGAGGAAATCATCAAACAAACTCTCAAGTTTAACATTGACCAGGTCGCTATGATGTGGATTTATGTTTGGGGGAGGTTAAGCGAGGGAGAAAAGGATTTCATAATATATCTTCTGGAGCATGAAGGCTCAAATAGAGTTGATTTGGATAATGAGCTGGGTTATGCGAAATCCAGCATAACAAGATTCATAGATTCACTTTCCAATCAGGGAATAATCGAATTCAATCGTGAAAGGAAATTTGTCCTTGCAGACAAGATGCTTGAAAGATGGTTGAAAACCAAGTATGAAACCAATGGTTTCTATCCTTTATAACTTAACTGATTTTCATTATTTATTTTTTCAATCTATATTTGATTAGATATGAGGGGTTTTCTAAAGATGAAAAAAGTGAACTGCTGATTTTAAAGTTAGTTTAACATATGTTTTTACTAAATCATTAGCTTAAATAACAAAACACTAAATCTTATTAAGCATTAAAAAGATAAATAATATTTGGAGGAATGAATTAAAATGTTTTGCAAATGGTATTATCATGGATACTGTCTGATCTTCGGATGTCCCTGTGACAATCTTGGAGCATGCGGCGTTAAGGAATGAATGGCTGTTTTTTTTTGATGGTGAATGATATCTAAGGCGTAGATCAATTTTCATAAGTCTTATTTTTGTGATGCTTCTTTTCATTTAACCAGAGATTTGGGTGAAAAATAGTGTTTTTGCCTGAGTGATGTATATGAAAGATTAGGTTAATGTATCTTATTTCAATTTTTTGGTTTTACTGATGCAAACTTGTTTAATTTAAATAATTCGTTTTTAATATTTCTATTTTTCAATTTAACTAATGAAAAAAGTTTATATTTGATTTGAATCTGTTTTTATACTCCATTATTGATTTAAGCGTGGTTACTGTTTGGTTACTTTGATTTTTGCACTTCCTCTTCTTGACCCGAATCTGAAATAATCATCTTTAAGCATGTTTTCAGAAATTATACTGATAAAATATAGTTTAATCACTTTTTGGCAACGGTTAACAGATTTTTTAAAAAACGGTGTTTTATGAATTTTTTAAAATCCGTTTTTTCCATCTTGGTGAGTGATTTTAAAAAGGAATCTGTGAATTTTCACCAGGATAATTCTACAGTTGAATGGATATGAATAAGAACTTGTTTTTTAAAAAAAGTGATTTTTAAATTAAAACAAATGGTTAATCTATTTAAAGTGACTTAATTATTATAGAAGTAGCTAGCCGATTTTAGATTATAGATTAAAAGTTGAATTTTCAGTGATTGATTTTTTAATTGGTTTTAAATAAGTTTTTGATTTGAAATTTTGAAAAGATCCTATAAAATATTAGAAACATTTATATTTGAATTTTTATAAATTTTAATGTAAATAAAGTTTTATTGGATTAAGTTTAAATTAGCTTAATTAAAATAATTATTACAAATAATGATAATAACTTTATTAAAAAAAGTATGACAAAACTGGATTAAAGCTTCCTCAGCGATTTAAAGTAAGATACATTAACCTAATGTATCTTAATACGGTTAGATGTTTGGGCTTTGATTTGGTGAAAATCATGCTTTTTTGGCAAATTTTTTTAAAAAATTTGTTTTGTAAAAAAGTGATGGAGAAATAAAAAAATGCGAATAAATTCAAAGCTTTTAATACTAACTATGTTAGTTATGATGATTGCATGTGTAAGTGCAGTATCAGCAACTGACATAAATGGTACAGACGATGTTAGTGACATCATGGAAGTTGATGAAGTCACTGATGTTGTTGAAGATGTAGAAATTGATGATGTCTCTGAAGACGTCGTTGAAGAAGATGGAAGTGACATTAATGAAGAATGTGGATGTTGTCCTATCGGAGCAAACTCTGTTATCGTTAATGACACAAATTATGTAAATTATTTTGATAGCACTACTGGTTGGACAACAACCAGTAACAATTTAACATTCGTAGGAAGTTTCACACCAAAAACTTTCGGCAACTTTAAAATCGGAAGTTCAATTATAATTAATGCATGCAATGCAACATTTACAAATGTTGGATTTGACTTAAAAGTATCTTACATAACCCTTTGCGGAGGAACATTTATCGGAGATGCAACAACAAATCTCACATCTGTAATTTCAGCAGTAGCTGACCATGCCACAATTAAATGTGTGACAATGAACGTGACCTCACCTCAAAATAGAAATTTTTATGCAATTGACATTGAAAATTCAGACATAACCTTAATAAAAAATAATATTTATTTGGCATGTAATTATTCAAACGCCAGAAACTATACATATGTTGTAAGAGTAAATAGTGGAAATAATCTAAAAATGGTTAAAAATACTATAGCTGGTATTTTACCAATGAAATCTATTGATTATGAGAATTATACTGGAGTTGATCAAGATTTTGTAGCTGGAATTGCAATTTCCGGTTCACATGATATTAATTTTACAAATAATACTATAGATTTAACCGCAAATGATCGTCTTGGAAGTTACCCAACATTGGATGCCTTCTTAATTTACACATCCCATCGTGCAAATATTGAAAAAAATTATATTACTGTAAAAGACATTGTATCTCAAGAAGGTCAAAATAGTTATATTTATGGTATTGATGCTTTTGAATGCGATAATTTAACAATAAATAATAATACCATAACTATGAATGCAGATCATTCTGGCGGATATATTGGTGGTAATGGTACTGGTGCTGCATACTGTCTACAATTCACTGGACCATATGAAGGAGCAGTTATATCAAATAATGTTCTCACTACTAAAAATCATGGGCCTAATGCTGCTATCTACTCACAGAACTGGGGTGGTAAAACAAATCTAACTATTATTAATAATACTATTTCAGTCACTGGTAAAGGCACTGACCAAACATGGGATTTATTAACTGGTATTGAATTGCAAGATGATTATGCTGTTGTAACTGGAAATACAATAACTGTTACTAATACTGGTAGTTATAGTTCTGGTTATAATGTATATGGAATAAGCTATTGTCAATACAGTCCTAGAACTCATACTTATATTATTACTAATAATACTGTTGATGTGACAAATGGACGTTATACTGTTTATATTATGGATGGTGAAGGTTGTAACATTACTGGCAACATTTTAAGCTCACATTACCCAAGACATAGTTATTCTGGCAATCAAACTGTTTACATTACTGGAAACAACAATTATGTTGGTCCTAACCCATAGGAGAGCATTTATATAAAAATTCTCTCTCTTTTTTGATTTTTATGAGTATTAAACATGTTTTTATTTTGATATTGCTAATTTCAATTATTTTTTCACTTAATTCGATTGCAGCTACAGAATTAAATGGAACTGATAATTCAGTTGAATCAAAAATAATTTCTGATGATAATTCTTTTGAAATTTCTGAAAATAATGCATTATTAGAAAACTCATTATCTAACTCTATTTCTTCAAAAAATGATGATGTAGTTTATAATTCTTTATCTGAAGATATTTCATTGGAATCTGATGAATATACGATTCATGTTGGTAAAAATATCACAAAAGATGGTAATGGTTCTAGTGAAAATCCTTATGCAACTTTTGACTTGGCATGTAGTGATGTAAGTAGTGGAAAAGGCAACGTTATTATAAATGTTGAGGAGGGTACTTATTATTTGGATTCTCCATTAATATTCAATGTAAATAATCTTCATATAATTGGAATTAATAAAAATGTTTGTATTAAGTATAGGGAAAGTACAAAACTTCAATTTTTCAGTATTTCGTCACCAATGGGTAATTTTACAATGGATAATATTTTAATAGATGTTTCAGATAATCCCGCTGTCAATATTAATGGAAATTTTAAGTTTAATATCTATAAAGGAGATGCCAATTTAGTTACATTTAACAATTGTACTTTCAAAAATTTTTTAGAATTATTGCCTTATGAATTAGATGAATATGATATGTCCTTATTAACAGAACCCTATGAATTTAATAATTGTAATTTTATATATGATGCAGAGGTGTTGACATATTATATGATTGGTGTAGCCGATAGGGATGTCACATTTAATAATTGCCGATTTAATTTTGAATTCAGTTTTATATATAATCGGAAAGATCCTTCATTTTCTGCAGGGTATTCTGGTAAATTAACTGGACACAATACACTGTTCAACGATTGCTGGTTTGGTTTAAATGGATTACCTTCTGTTTTTTATGATAATGGTAAAGAAGATGATGGTTATGATATTGGTAGGTATGCAATTTTTTCTATTTCTGAAAATTATTTAGGTAATAATGAATACGAAATTATTGGCAAATTAATATGGAATGATGGAACTACTGATGGGATTGAGAAATTAAATCCTATGATTGTTAATTTATCATCAAATACAGGTATTTTAAATCAAAAAACAGTAACTTTAGAAAATGGTACTTTTCAAGTATTGTATACTAGTACTTCAGCTAACAATAAAATTGTTGCATCATTAGACAATGCAGTTGAATCAGTTGAATTCAAAAGTATTAGTATCTCATTAGATTCTCCTATTATTAAATATGGAGCAAAACAAAATATTACTGTAACTTTACCAAGTGAATATAATGGGGTCATTTATGTTACTGTTAATGGTAAAACTTATAATAAAACTGTAGAAGCTCCTAATTTATCTACAACAATTAATATTACTGATGTTTTGCCTGTTGGAACCCATCCAGTAAATGTCACTTTCAATGACAACAAGCAAAATGATCCAACACAGGCTATTTATGGTTTCAACACAACAACAATAACTGTTTTAGGACTCCCATATGAATTTAATGCAACAGTTCCTGAAACTCTTTATCTAGGGGATAATGCAACTGTAACTCTTAAATTACCTGAAGGAGCTACTGGAAATATAACTGTTAAAGTAGGTGAAAATGAAGCAAAAACATTTAATATTACTGATACTATCAGTATTGGTGGATTTGTTGTTGGAGATAATATAGTTAACATTACATATAATGGTAACGAACAATATGAGTCTCAAAGCATTGAAAAACATGTTTTCGCATCACTTAAACCAACCACACTTACAGCTGACAACGTAACTACTATTTATGGTGTTGCTAAGGATTTAGTTGTTACTTTAACTTCCAATGGTAATGTTTTAGCTAATAAAAATATTACTATCATCGTTGGTACTATTAATAAGACTTTACCTACTGATGATAATGGTCAAGTTAGCGTGGATATTTCAACATTAAGTCCAAGTACTTATACTGCAACAATTTCTTTTGAAGGTGATGAATTATACAATAAATCATCTATAACTACTAAAGTTTCCGTAAAAGAAAATGCAAAAACCGAAAATATCACTCTTCCAGAAATAACAGCCGGAAAAGCAACTACAACAACAATTAAATTACCTGAAAATGCAACTGGAAACATTACAGTAAGTATTGATGGAAGCGTTTCAAGTGTGGTTAACCTTACAAATGGTAGTGCAACAATTACTATCCCTGCATTAACTGCAGGAAAACACAACATAACTATTGCATACTCTGGTGATGATAAATATGCTGCATTCTCACAAACTTCTACAGTAGAAGTCAAAGAGCCAGCTAAACCAACGCCAAAACCAGAACCAGTAAAACCAGCTCAAGTCAAAAAACAAGCTACAAAAATAATGGCTAAGAACAAAAAATTCAAAGCAAAAACTAAAGTTAAAAAATACACAATAACTTTGAAAACCAAAGCTGGAAAAGCAATTAAAAAAGTGCAAGTTACCATTAAAATAGGTAAAAAAACATACAAAGCAAAAACAAATGCCAAAGGTAAAGCAACCTTTAAAATCAAAAAACTAACCAAAAAAGGAAAATACAAAGCAACAATCAAATTTAAAGGAAACAAACTTTACAAAGCATGCAGCAAAAAAGTAAAAATAACAATTAAAAAATAGAGAATTAATAACATACTCTCTATTTTTTTTTATTTTTAAAATTATATCCTAATTATTTTTTTACCCAAATCAAAAAAAATGGAGGAAATTAGAGAGTTATGAATTTTAAAAGAATTTTTTTTTCAATCTTATTATTATCAATATTAATTTCAATCGTTGGTGTTTCTGCATCTGATGCAAATAATACAACAGATATTGTAACTCAATCTAATGAAATTGATTTAACAGAGATTAATGAAGAAGTTAATTTAGAAATTTCACAAGACAATCAAATATTATCTTCACAAGATGAACCTACTCGTGTAATTTATGTGGGTCAAAATAAAACAACAGATGGGGGAAACGGAACATCCGATAATCCTTTTGAATCCTTTGAACTTGCATGTAACAATTTATCTGGAGAAAATAAAGTAGAAATAAATGTTTACAATGGAACATATTATATAAATTCAAATTTAAAATTTGACACAAATAACCTTTTTATCAGTGGAATTGGCAATGTATTAATTAAAAATCTAGAAAATAAAGATGGATGCTATGCCTCTTTTGGTTTAACTTCATCAACTGGAAATTTCACATTTTCTAATCTAATATTTGATGGATCAAACTGCACATCAATATCTTCAGTTTCCATAAATAAACCTTATTTCCATGTTTTTAAAGGAAAAGCAAATTTAGGAACTTTTTATAATTGTACTTTCACAGGTTTCACTGATGACATGATGTTTTCCAGTCAATTTAATAGAAAATTCATCCGCTGTAATTTTTTAGATACCTCTTATATTACATTTGAGAGATGGTACAATGGGTTAATGATTGATTTTGAATATTGTATAATTACAAATTCATTATATTTTGGTCCAATACCATTAACTTATAATCCACGTCTTAATCTTACATATAATAATGTATGGCTGGGTTCAAATAGGGTTGATAACTATGTATATTATGAAACATTCGATGCCCAAGGAAAATCTATTCAAGTTGAAGCTAATTTCGGCAGATATGCAGTTTTTTCAGCATATGAAAACTATTTGGAAAACGATACTTATGAAATCATAGGCAATTTAACATGGAATGATGGAACTGCCGATGGAATTGAATTGTTAAATCCGATGGTTGTAACAATTGCAACTAGAACTGGTCAAACATCAAAAGAAACCATTCTAAGAAATGGAACTTTTAAAGAAATCTATAAAAGCAATTATCAAGATAATGAAATTGAAATAGAATTAGACTCACAAGAAGTCATACTCGAATTTAAAAATGGGATCCATGTTGTAGCAAATCCGATATATGTGGGAGATAATCAAATAATTACTGTAACATTACCTCAGGCTATTAATGCTCCAGTCAACATCACTGTGAATAATAAAACTTATGAAGTCCAGTCAAAGGGTTCATCAACATTTAATTTCACAGTTCCCGAGGAGTTACCTGCAGGCAAATATCAAGTTGACGTGAAAATAATAGATAACAAGAATCATGTATATGGTGTCAATTCAACCAATTGGACAATATCAAAAATAAACAAAAATATAATAATCATCACTCCCGCTAAAAGTTACATTACTGATGCATCCATAAACATAACTGTATTATTAGAAAAGGATGCTTCCGGAAACATCACAGTATTTGCCAATGATAAGAACATAACAAAAGAATGCTACGGCAGAAATATTGAAATAGATATTTCATCATTACTAAACCCTGATGAAAACGATATCACAGTTGTTTATTCAGGAAATAAAAAATACTTAAATCAGACAAAAGAAGATAAGATATTTGTAAATAAAATTTATCCAAATATCAATATCACAACTCCCTCAAAACCTATTATCGGTGATGAAATTAACATTAACATAACATTACCTTTAAATGCTACAGGCAGCCTAATGGTTTCTGCGGGAGATAAAAGCGTATCCCTCAATAATGTTTCAAATAAAAATACTATAAATATTTCAGATCTATTAAATACTGGTTATAATACGTTATCCATATATTATTCAGGAGATGATTTCTGGGACAGTCAAATAAAAAAAGAAACAATATATGTGGACAAAATAACTCCAGTAATGAATGTTGAAACCAGTCAGGATAGTGTTAAAGTCGGAGAAAATATAACTCTGCAAATTTATTTGCCTAAAGAAGTATCCGGCAATTTATCAGTAAATGGAAATTACTTAAATAGGACAAATGAACTGACAATAGTTGATATTCCATGCTTGCTTGCAGGAATTACTCAGATTAATGTAACTTATGATGGAAATGACCGTTATCATGGACAATCAAAGATAATCAATATATCTGTTGAAAAATGGAATATTTCACTTAATGAAATGAAAATAACTGTAACCAATCACACCACTCCAAATTTTATAATAACACTACCTAGTGAAGTAACAGGTAACATCACCATTAAAGTCAATGACAAAAAATATACAGAATCATTGGTCAATGGCAAAGCTGGCTTGAAAATCTATGACTTAATGCCAGGCATATATGGTGCAGAGATTATTTATTTAGGAGATGGCAAATTCAATTCATTAAGTACTAATGTCAAGTTTTCCGTCCCTAAACCTGTTCTAAAAGCTAATGATGTTAATATACTTTATACAAGTGGTTTAAAATATACTGTTTATGTTACTGTCAGTGGAAGTCCAGTTGTTGGAAAAACAGTTACCATAACAATCAACGGTAAAAAAACAACTGCAGTAACAGACAATAAAGGACGTGCAAGTGTTAAAATAGACTTGCCACCAAAATCCAGTAAATACACCATTACTGCCGAATATCAGGGAGTAAAAATCACTAATAAAGTAAAAGTAAACAGCATTATCCAAGCTAAAAACTTGAAAGTTAAAAAATCCGCAAAGACATTGAAAATTAAAGTATCTTTAAAGAAAGTAAATGGAAAATACTTGAAAAATAAAAAAATTACTTTAAAATTCAAAGGTAAGAAATACGCTGCAAAAACCAATAAAAAAGGAATTGCAATTTTCAAAATCAATAAAAAAGTTATTAAAAAACTTAAAGCAGGTAAAAAGTATAAATATCAAGTCAATTACTTAAAAGATACTGCCAGTAAAAAGGTGATTGTTAAAAAGTAAGGAGATTATTGTCAAGGTGATAAAAAATGAATTTCAAAACTAAATCTTTCATTTTGATATTGTTATTGCTGCTTGTGGGAGTTGGTTTCGTATCTGCTAGTGAAATTGATGATATAAATGTCACCTCACAAGAGCTATCTGCAATTGACGATAATCAAAATGAGTTAAATCCAGTTAATTTAGAAGATATCCAAGAAGAAGCAGATATTCAAAATTCTATTCTTAAATCAACTGATTCGGAGGAATCCTTAAAGGGCAGTGAATCTGATGTGATTGTTGTGAATAACTGGGATGAATTACAGTATTATTGTTCTCTTAAGGATGATGATTATGCCTTGAAGCTAAAAGAGAATACAAGTTTTTATCCCACCAATCCCGATGATGCTAATTATCAGATAAAAGTTTATAATAAGGTAAAAATTATTGGAAGCGAAGGTTCATATATCGGATACAATTCATCTAATGCACCTGCAATTAAGTATGCTGCCATTATTGTTCCAGATGGTGCTAAAGCAAGTATTAATATGGAAAATGTTGAATTTAAATGGATTCGAACAAGTTATTCTCCAGACGGTGTTTTTCTTCAGATGGGTGGTAAGAGAAATAATGTTTTTAAAAATTGTCGATTTAGTTATATAACTACTACTAAAGGCCATTCTGGCATTATCTATCTAAAAAAAGGCACTGCTACATTAGATAATTGCTCATTTATTAATTGTACAACTGATTATGGTGTCGTTAGTGTTTATGATCCAAATAGTGTCAAGACTACAGACATGGTTGTTCGCAACTGTTATTTTGAAGGAAATTACGCCCGAACAGAACCAGGATGCATCAATAATTGCGGTAAACTGACAGTTTACAATACTACCTTTGTTAAAAACAGGTCTTTTTGGTGGGCAGGAGCAATACATACACATAATTATGGTAACACTACAATTTATGATTCCAACTTTACAGACAATGTGGCTGGATGGAATGGTGGAGCATTATACACCTACAGTTACCTTCAAATCTATAATACTGTTTTCAGCGGAAATAACTGTACTACAAATAGTGGTGGGGGAGCTATAGGTGCATGTGCATTCCAGTCTAATCCTCACATTTATATTGAAAACTGTTTATTTGAAAAAAATACTAATAATTGTTGGACTGCTGATGAACTTAGTAACGATGCCGGTTATGGTGGCGCAATTTCAATGATGGATGAAGGATCCATTGTTGTTTTAAACACTACTTTTATTTCTAATGCTGCAGCTTATGGCTGTGCTATTGCTGCTCATGCTGCAGGAGAATATGGTTCTCCTAATGTGATTATTGCCAATAATTCATTTATTACACATACACAATCTGAAACTTTACTTGTTAGTGTCACAGGTTCTACTGCAATTATTGAAGGCAATTATTTTTATGGAAATTATGTCAGATTTAAAGAATTAACTCTTAAAGAAATTAGTTCAGGTAAAGATTATGCAACATTGCAGGTAGATGTCAGATTAGCTAATCCTCAGTATTACGACTCTGATATATTAAACAGAATTGAATATGATGTTTATGTTGAGGGAGAATATGTTAAAACTGTTGACCGTAATGTTTTCACTGTGGATTTTGACGGATTTACAATGGGTGAGGTTTATGTGATTCCAACCATTTCCAACAGCAAATCTAATGTAGCAACAATTGCATCTGTCGGCAGTTATATCTATGTTTCAAAAAGCATTGGAAATGACAGCAATAACGGAACTTTAAGAGGTTATCCGGTTAAAACCATCAAAAGGGCATTGGAACTTGTAGATGAGGATTATAGTATTGTTATTCTTGATGGTATTTATGATGAGGAAAATTTCCAGATTAATAAAAATCTAACAATAATCGGAACTGCCGATGCAACATTAACCAATAATACATCATTCACAGTCAATGCCAATAATTTCACTTTAAAAAATATTAAAGTATGTAATTCAATACCTGATACATTTGTAAAACAAAGTAAAGGTAATTTAGTCATTAACAATTGTATTTTTGACAACAATCAGGGTTCCAAGCTAATTGATGCAGATAATGTCAATATTGTAAAATCAGTTTTTACCAACAATAATGTTATAGTCTACAATAATGCTTTTGTAAGTATTAAGAACTCCATATTGTTAAACAATACTAAAATCATTGATAAAAATACTGACAATGTTAATTTAAATTATAATTGGTGGGGAAACACCCTGAATAACGTGTCCAGACCTACTGCAGATTTCAATATAAATAACTGGTTAGTTTTAAATGCAACCAGCAGTGTTAATGTTTTGGAGTATGGCAAATCGAGTGTTGTGCAGTTTAGCTGTTATCTGGTTGAAGGCAATTCTATCAGCAAATATAATGATTTGGTTAAGTTTAATCTGGAACTCAATGCTTTAAACGGTACTGTCAATAAGAATCTGGTGAATTATAATTCCAATGTTATCTATACCCAGACTGCCAGCGGCACAGGTGTTTTAACTGCAAAATATAATGACATTTCATTCAATCTCTATTTTGATTTTGTTAAATTAACTCCTAATTTGGTTATTAAAGCTTCAGATATTATGTATGGTCAAAGTTTGGAAGTTACTATACTTGGTCCTAGCGATATTGCCCAAAGTAAAGGTTTTTATAAAGTTAGTGTTGGCGGAAAGTCAATAACTAAAAGAACTGAGTATAATTCATTTACTTTTGATGGTTTAAGTGCAGGAAATTATGAAATCACTCTTGAATTCACCGGCAATGAAAAATATGCTGGTAAAACAGTGACTTCCAAAGTCAATATAAACAAATATGCCACTACAA
Organism: uncultured Methanobrevibacter sp.; assembly: GCA_902794475.1. Taxonomy (GTDB): domain Archaea; phylum Methanobacteriota; class Methanobacteria; order Methanobacteriales; family Methanobacteriaceae; genus Methanocatella. Next base: position 31,339 of record CADBHR010000004.1, read on the forward strand.
CAAAAATCACTACAAGTGCTGTTGAAGTTGGAAATGACGTAACACTTACCATTACAACTTCCCAGAATACCGCAGGCACTGTCACATTAACTGTCAATAACATTACAGAAACTTTGACTTTAACTAATAATCAGGCCATATACACTATCAATAATATTGGCCGTGGAGATTATTACATAAATGCGGTTTATAACGGTAATGAAAAGTATGCAGTCAGTCAGGATTCAATCCTACTTGAAGTGGACAATTCAGAGCCAGATATTAGTGTTTCAATTGCAAACAGCACTTATGGTGAAGCGGCCATTGTAGAGGTCACATTAAATGGTGATGCCGGTGGCAGGGTAACTGCAACTGTTGAGGGAATCACCAATTCATCTGAAGTTGTAAACGGTCAGGCTAAAATTTCAATTTATGGAGTGAACGTTGGGGATAACCATAAAGTTTCAGTATTCTACACTGGTGACAATAATTACTATAATAAAACCGCTACTGCAGATATGAATGTCTTCCGGGGCAATTTCACATTTGAAATGAACTCTCAGGACATTTACATTGGACATGATGCAGTAATCACCATTATCGTTCCGGCCAAAACCAAAGGAACATTTACCATCAACGGCACTCTTTTAAATATTCCAATGTCGGGTGAGGTAACATACACTCTCAAGAATCTGGAAATAGGCAATTACACAATATCTGCAACATTCAACGGCGATAATTATAATCCTGTAACAAATACCACTTCATTTGAGGTAAAAGAGTTTGATTTGCCACAATGGGTCAGTGACGGGGCAAATACACAAAACACTCAAAAATCAGAATATATTAGCAACAGTGATGGTGACATGTTATGGATAGCAAAAATAAACAGCACAGTTGTATCCAATATTATCATTGACAGTTTAGGCAACATATATGTTGCAACAGCAGATGGAATATATTCATATGATGGTGAAGGTAATCTGAGATGGATTTATTTATCAGACGGCCGTATGGGCAATTTCACAGGCCTTGCAGTCGGACGTGACGTAATTATCTCACCGAGAGCGGGGGATACAATATACTTCGTCAACCAGAGCAATGGTGAAAAATACGGTTATTCCAATATCTATCAGGCATCAAGCCTGTTTGCACCAATAATAGATTCAAATGCCAATATCTACACAGTAAGCGAATACCAGTATGAAAGCTCAAGCTATAATCTAGTCATAACCCCTTACAGCTTATGGGAAAATGGAGGAGATCCTATTTTAGTCAGCCTGGGCAATTTCAAACCAGTTGCTTCCCCTAGCGTCAATGATGATATGTATGTGGTAATTGGTGTAAATAGCATCATGGTTATTGATGCAAATAATAGACAACCTATTTTTGTCAAAACCGGCAACTTTAAGAATGTCCGTCCGGTAATCGGTGAAGGCAACATCATCTACACAATTTTTGAGGATTCAATTTTGTCCTACACAAAAGAGGGCGGCCAGGTATGGAATACAATAATCACAGACGGTGCAGGAGATAAACTACTAATTGACAATGAAATAGGAGTATATGCAACCAACAGCAAAGGCAATCTATATAGGTATGATGTCTTCACTGGTGAGGAAACCCTAATCAGCGATTTAAACATTACTTCAGGAATCCTGATTGACGCCAATCATAATCTCTACTTCGCTTCAAACAATATCTTTTATGGCATTGATTCAGATGGTAAAGTATTGTGGAAATCAGATTTGAAGTCAAACATCACCGGAACTCCTGTCATGAATAGGGACGGTGTTATTTATGTAACAAGCAAAGACAATAATCTGTTTGCCTTAAGCGATGTTACTTTAATTGATCCGGGTTTAGAAGTTGCTGTATCAGACATTGTTGAAGGTGAGGATGCTGTAATAACCATCAAAATCAACAGTCAGACCACTGGAAACATTTCATTCACATTAAATGATATTGTTTATTCATTTGAAACTTCAAATGGCACAATTGTTAAGGCAATTCCTAATTTAAGTCCTGGAACTTACAGTGTTGATGTATCCTATCCTGGCGACTTGCGCTTCAACAGCACAAGTAAAACTGCAACATTCACAGTTAAGGCAATTGCATCCTTAACCACAGAAGTGTCTGGCTCTGCAGTGACATTCACCTTACCAGGCGATGCTACAGGAACATTAACAATCAAAGTCAATGGCCAGACATACACAAAAACCTTAACTAATGGAAAAGCCACTATTACGTTAGCTGACGGCACATACAATGCAGTTGTAACATACTCAGGCAACGGTAAATACGCAGGCTTTACCAAAACTGTTAAAGTAACTGTCAAAAACCCTGCCCAACCGGTTAAAACAGTTAAAAAAGCCACAAAGATTGTTGCCAAAAAGAAAACCTTCAAGGCGAAAACAAAAACCAAAAAGTACGCCGTAACCCTGAAGTCAGGCAAAACTCCAATCAAAAAAGTTAAATTGATCATTAAGATTGGCAAGAAAACATTCAAGGCCACCACAAACGCCAAGGGTAAGGCAACATTCAAAATCAAGAAGCTCACCAAGAAGGGCAGATACACTGCAAAGATCACCTTCAAGGGAAACAAGTACTATAAGGCCACAACCAAAAAAGTCAAAATAGTTTTGAAATAGGGAAATTTTAATTTCCCTTTTATTTATTTTTTTAATCTACATGTCTCACATCAAATCATGATGATTTCCCAACATCTTAAGCCTATTTCATTTCTCATTAATTTTAACATATATTCTCTTCAACATATCCTATTTTAATAAATGAATTCTCCCATATTATGGAACTTATTTTTCATCCAAATATTCCTTTAATCAGTTAATATTCAAGTTATTCATAAAACTAATATATTAGGAAATACATAATAACATTTGAATACATTTAAAATTGTATTGATTATTATTAGAGGAGGTGATAGGAATCAGATATAAATTAATCTTCGGATTAATTTTGTTAATGTTTACATTGTCTTTTGTTCATGCAAGCGATACTAATGCCAGTGACAT